>JBKPQV010000806.1:0-8668 GCA_046734235.1 Acidobacteriota bacterium | reverse complement strand
TCAGGTTACCAGAGATAACATTCCGCGCACTCGCACTAGAGCCACCGATAATGTTTTGAGAGCCCTGGATCTCAATGCCAACGGGATTACCCAGGGCCTTCATGCCAGTGACGTCCGTGCCGATCAGATTTCCTAGCACGGTGTTGAATCCAGAACTGCCAAGAACAAGCCCCTGAGTGTCATTTCCCGAAATAACATTTCCTGCGCCAGCGGCAGTTCCTCCAAGCGTGATGCTGCCGTTTAGCAACACACCAGTAGAGTTCCCGAGTTTCAAAGTACCTGTAGCGTCAGTACCGATGTAGTTTCCTTGAATCGTAATTTGCGTGCCAAAGGTACCGTCAGCAATCAGACCAACACCGTTGCCTGAAATAACGTTTCGTGCGGCGGCGGTTGTGCCTCCGACCACGACATTGTTCTGACCGATGAAAACACCGATATCGTTAGCAATCTTTGCAATGCCTGAGACGTCGGTTCCTATAAGATTTCCTTGGACCGTTACTCCGGGAGCACCAATATCAATACCTCGTCCCGAGTTACCGGAAATCAAGTTACCAGCTCCAGCTTCAGTTCCGCCGATTTGCAGGCCACTCGTTGGTGCGAAATTAAACGTCACGATTCCCGGCCCGTTGTTTCCGAGGGCCGCAGTCCCAGCTGCGTTGGTGCCGATAAAATTTCCCTTAATGACTGTATTGGCCGCGCCAACCGAAATGCCGGACGGGAGGTTCCCTGAGATTACATTTCTCGACGAAGGAGTGGCGCCCCCAATTACATTTCCTGTTGAGCCCGAAGTTATCCCAATACCACCGCCGGTGTTTGGCTTGCTGAGGGTGCCAGTGGCATCAAGTCCGACGATATTTCCCTCGATTTTATGATTACCAGTGCCCTGAAGGTTAATGCCTGGTCCCTGAAAACGGTTAATCGCAAGAGCGCGAATAGTTGAGTTGCTGCCGCTGATGGTTACTCCAGCTGCATTGATACCAACAGATGTTCCGTTGAGCTCAATCAGGGGTAAACCAGCAAAGCCAGGTTGGGTGGATCCGTCGACGGTCACTGATTCACTAATTGTCGTCAGGGGCGAGGTGAGATTGATTGTGTGTATTCCGGTGCCCGGAATATTGAACTCAATACTGTCAGTTCCTGCTGTTGCATTTGCATCAAGAATTGCTTGCCTCAAACTTCCAGCACCATGATCGTTGGCGTTAACTACTACGAAACTCAGTCGGAGAGCGTTGAAATTTATGTTTGTGTTCGACTGGAGGTTGTTGACGGTTTGGTTTTGGGGAACGACGTTGAAGCCGAGCAGGCTTGGAGTAACAGTGTAGTTTCCACCGGCCGGTGCGCTGAATGAATAGTTGCCTTGCGCATCCGTTGTAGTGAACTCAGTCTGAGATCCGGTTAATGCGATCGTCGCTCCTGCGAGTGGAGTCAACGCCTCCAGTACTGTGATGTTTCCGCTGATGGTAAAGAAAGGAGTTGCAGTCGGCGCAATTGTAAAGTTTGCCGTTTGGTTTGTGCTGAGACCTGTAAATGTCTGTGATGGCGGTGTGGCAACGAAACCTGTTTTCGTTACGCTCACTGTGAACGTGCCACCCGGAGGCAGATTCACGAATTCATATGTACCATCTGGTCCAGTAAAAAATGTACCAGTCAGTGAGCCGCTCAAGGTGACTTTGACGTTCCCTTGAGGTGAACTGCCGGCATCAGTGACGATTCCGGTGATCGAAAACGCGTTAGCTATCTTCGAAACGAACGCATCATCAAAGCCGCGATTTATTGGTTGGAACGCATCTCCTGTTACCGGAAAATCAGTTGAGCGCGCTGTCCCGGTTACGTAAGCATTTCCCGAAGTATCTAGTGCAATTGCAGTACCCGAATCGTTTGTTCCGCTAGACCCCGCCTGGCCTCCGAGGAAGGTAGAGTATGAAAGACTATTGCCTGAAGGCCCCAGCTTTGCAACGAATGCATCGACCTCAGAATTGATAACACCGAGTGCGTAGACGTTATTCGGGTTGACCGGATCGATAGCGAGAACTCCGGCGGAAGTTGTGAAACCGTTTGGAAGCTGTGACCATGAGGCGCCGCCATTTGTTGTTTTGAATAAAGCGTTGGTGTTCGAAAAAACACTCGCGTATATGGTTGTCGGAGTCAGCGGATCAATTGCGATCGCATTAATGAATCCGATATTGAGAATCTTGTTCCAATTGTTACCACCATCAACGGTTTTGAAGAGACCATCATTGGTTCCAGCATAAAGAGTGTTTGGGTTAAGCGGATCGATTGCGAGGCGTTGGACAAACGGGGAAGTCAGACCATTATTCATTGTGGTCCATGATCCGCCACCATCATTACTTTTTAGAACGCCGCCTGGGGATGAATTCTGTGAAGCGTAAATCTCCTGAGTGTTTTGCGAATTGATTGCGAATGATGAAAATGCACCAATAGGAAATCCATTCCATGACGCACCACCATTTACGGTCTTCGCGGCAGAAGATTGTGTGCTTATGTAGATAGTCCCAGTGTTAACTGGATCGATGCTTATCGCCCTCACAAAGACGAGGCTACTTGGCAGTAGGCTGCCGTTAGCCGCAGACCAATTGGCGCCGCCATTCGTCGTCTTGAAAATTCCTTGTTCAGCTGTGCCGGCATAAACGATTGACGGGTTTAAAGGGTCGATTGCCAAAACCAAAACGAAAAGATCGGTTAGACCTGTATTGGATGCACTCCAGTTTCGTCCACCATTGTGGCTTATGAAGATGCCTTTTTGAGTGGCGGCATAAACCTTATTGGGAGTGGACGGATCCACAGCTATCCAGTTAATGCCTACTGGCAGACCGTAGTTCTCATTTCTCCACAGTGCCCCGCCATTAATCGTCTTAAAAAGACTACTTTTATTTCGAAATGAACCGGATGTTATCGGAAAATCAGCCGACGAAGTTGATCCTGTCAGATAAGCGTTGCCAGTAACGTCAACAGCGATACCGCGCGCCTGATCAGCAAACGTACCACCCAAAAAAGTCGAATAAACCAATCCGGTGCCAGACGAGTTCAACTTGGAAACAAACGCGTCTGAGTTGCTGCCACCGATCACTGATTGAAAGGCATTTGCCAGTGGGAAGTTGTTTGAGCTTGTTGTGCCAGTGACGTAAGCGTTACCAGTGTTGTCAACGGCAATTCCAAAACCAGTGTCGGTATCGCTTCCTCCGAGAAAAGTTGAATAGACGAAAGCATTTCCCGCGGAATCGATTTTAGTTACAAATGCATCGTTGCCAGTTTGCGTGGTTTGGAAAGCGCCAGGTGTGATTGGAAAGTTCGGCGAACCGCTCGCACCGGTTACGTACGCATTTCCCGAAGAGTCGACAGCAATTGCGGTGGCATTATCGAAAAACTGTCCACCAAGATATGTGGAATAGACCAACGAAGTGCCGCTCGAATTGAGTTTTGTGACAAAAGCATCGCCCAGTCCCTGCATAGTTGATAGACGCGGATTCGCGAGCGGGAAATCGGCTGCACTGGTTACCCCGGCAACAACTACATTGCCGGCCGAGTCTACTGCGATACCGTCGCCTTCATCACGGCCTGTGCCGCCGAGATAAGTTGAAAACAGAAGGGCGTTCCCGGCCGGGCTGAGTTTGGTAACAAAAGCTTCGTTGTCGATTGAGGTTCGCGTCTCCAGTCCAGCAAAGAGACTACTGCCTGCTCCAAACGCCAAAGCTTCGATTGACGGTCCAGAGAATCCACTAAGGCCGGCATAGACCGGGTTCCAGCTTGCTCCACCGTCAATAGTTTTAAAGATCCTTGAGTTTTGAGTTCCAGCGTAAACCGTTGCAGCAGCATTTTGATCGACTAGCAAAGAAGTAACGACGAGATTGGTGAGCCCCGAATTCATCGGATTCCAGGAACTGCCGCCATTTGTAGACTTGAATACCCCACCAAACGTGCCCGCATAGAGAGTCGTTGAGCTTGTTGGATCAACTGCTAATGAATTCACAGCTGCACTGGTGAGGCCGCTGTTCATTAACGTCCAATTGCCACCGCCATTTACAGTTTTCCAAACACCAGTTGAACCGGCCGAATAAACAATGGAAGTGTTTGCAGGATCGATAACGATTACCGGCAGACCACTGTTAGTGATTCCTGTATTCGCCGGTTGCCAGGTGCTACCGCTATTGGTGCTTTTAAAGATACCGCTGAACGTGCTGGCGTATAAGGTAGTTGGCGTAATGGGATCAATCGTAAGCGCGACCGTAGCTGTCGTTAGAGTAGTTTGAGCCCATGTTGTGCCGCCATCAATACTCTTAATCACTCCAAAGAATGGTCCACGGGCTGCTCCGTAAATTGTGTTTGGTGTCTGCGGGTCGATAGCAACGTCCTGAACAAAATTGACACCGGTGTTCAGGCCCACCCAGGTTGCGCCGCTATCCGTACTTTTGTAGATACCATTTCCGGTGGCAGAGGCTGCGTAAACAATGTTCGGCGTTGTTGGATGCACCGCGATGTCGTAGATCGCTTGATTCTCTATCCCGCTGTTGCTTGAGTTCCAGGATGAGCCCGAATTTGTGCTTTTCAGGAGGTTGAAGTTTCCGCGGATTGCATTGAGTGTAGGAAAGTTATTAGAACTGGTGACGCCTGTTATGTGAGCAGCGCCGGCGCTATCGAGCGCTATCGCAAAGGCGCGGTCATCACCGCTGCCACCTATCTGAGCTGAATAGATTAGCGAAGAACCCGACGGGTCAAACTTAGTGACAAACCCATGCCCGGTAGAGTTATCGTTCGGAATGAAGTTGACTCCAACACTGGGGAACGCAAAGGATCCAGTTTGCCCTGTTACATAAGCCGAACCCGAAGAGTCGACCGCAACACCCCAGCCTGATTCATTTTGAGCGGCGCCAAGGTAGGTTGAATAGGAAAGGATCGGATCAATTACAAGCGGTTTTGTTGAATCAAATTCCCCAATGTCAAAACGAACGATCCCCTTCTTAATCCGATATCCACCTTTTACTTCGCCGCGACTTCCGTCGCTTCGCAATTGATAGATTACGGGCCTTTTGAAACGAACCTCATGGTCGTCGATATCCAACACGAGGCTGCCATCAGTTTTGTCGATCTTTAACCGATCAGTGCCTTCAAATTGGAGCTTTATTAGAGCTGGATCAGTTCCAGGTGAAACTTCAAAGTCGTATTCAAGCTGTCGTTGATTTCCGTAATAGACAAGATTGATCCCTTTGTAGATATCGTGGTAGCGGACTTTCGCAAAGAGCTGAACATCAGTACGCCAATGATTGGGTTCGTTGCCGATGAAGTAGTTGAGCTTACCTGGCAGCATCCCCTCGCCTGAACTTTCGACGGCATTGTTTGCGCCCAACAACCGCATTCGCACGACTCGATAACCGTCTTTAGTTTCCTCCTGGGTTGAGCTGTTTTTAGTAGCAGCTTGTCTCAAAGACAAAACCGCTTCGTTACCGGTCAGAAAAAGCTGATAGCCATCTCCAGATGAAATGAAACGAACTTGTTCGTCTGTTTGACCAACGTTGCGTTCAAAACTCAGAGGCAGTTTGCCGTAAGCCGACGTGATGCGGTCCTGAGCCGGTTTGACACTCAACTGATGAGTAGCGGGAGTACTGATGTGGGCTGAAGCGCGGCGCAAGAACACCGATGCCGGCACAAATATCACAATCACCAATGTCGCCAAGACTGCTTTACGTTTTGTTGAAACGATAAGCGAGGGAGCCAAGGAAGAGTTCATTGTTTGTTTTACCTTAATGAAGAGAAGAATGGAACTCGTCGGAGTACCGAAGGCCACGTGCCGCTAAAGGGGAGTTGAGGGCGAACTATTTGCCGCTGCGAGTTCGTGGCGGAGTCTAGCATATGGTGTGAAGGGAGGGCGAGATAGTGCCTCTCAGTTCTTTGCCGCGAAGCGGCCCAAGCATGTAGCCCAGGGTGGAGCGAGGCTCTGCGAGCGAAAACCCTGGGTTGCTGAGTGGACAATTCGGGCGTCCTGAAGGGACGACGAGCGAGAAGAGGGCTCTCTGTTTTATGGTGGGCCGCCTCGAGGTGGCAACTCGCGTGGTAATCCCGACGAACCTCAATCTTCCTCACGTCCTTTCAGGACGCACCATCATTTCAAACGCCTAGCCCAGGCTTCCGCTCGCAAAGCCTCGCTCCACCCTGGGCTATATGCTTAGGCCGCTCCGCGGCGAAGAAGATTTGCTATCCTCATTTTCCTCTTGATCCCCAATGTGATTAACTTTTGTCGGATGCACATCAACCGCAACTCTCAATTCCAGGTTCTTGTCCGGGAGGCAGCCGCTTGCAAGTTGTGTCCCAACATGTGCGAAAGAAGTGCGGTATTGAGTGAACTAAACGGTAACTTGGAAGCGCGAATAATGTTTATTGGCGAGGCTCCGGGAAGAAAAGGCGCCGATAGAACGCGGATTCCTTTTACCGGCGATCAGTCAGGGGTGAATCTCGATCGTTTCTTGAACTCCATTCAACTCAAACGAGATCAAATCTTTTTTACCAGTGCTGCACTTTGCAATCCCCGAAGCGAATCCGGTGCGAATCGCAGGCCGACGCAAAAAGAATTGTCCAATTGTTCAGATTTTCTGCGACGCACGATTGAAATCGTGGAGCCCCAGGTAGTGGTGACGCTTGGTTCAGTGGCGCTTGAGGCGCTCAAACGCATTCACTATCATGACCTGACACTAAAAAACGATGCAGCGACGATTCACGAGTGGCAGGGCCGTGTTTTGGTTCCGATTTATCATCCGAGCCCACAAGTTCTCGCATCGCATCGACGTGAAGTGCAACAGTTAAAAGACTACCAGGTAGTGGCCAGTGCAGTGTCCGAGAAACTTTAGTTTGTCGAGTGCTGGCTTCCACGAACCTGATCAACGAAGGATACACAAGAATTCGATGTTTTCCGCTAACGCAAGTCACGACAAACTGAAGTTCGTCGGACAACTCAAAGGTTACGAAGCCGTTCGCTCAGGTGGGGCCGGTCTAATCGATCTAACACAACGAGGTCGTATTCGTGTTGGCGGCTCCGAGGCCGTGATGTTTCTGAACGGTCTGATTACAAACGACATGAAGACACTCCTAGCGCAAAGCTGGATGCCGGCTGTGTTTCCTAACGTACAAGGTCGATTGATTGCATCTGTTCGCGTGCTTCGTTTGATAGATGAGAACGAAAAGAATCCAAGCTTTATCCTGGATACAGAACCAACCACCTATCAAGCCGTATTGAAAACGATTGAGCGTTTCACTATGGCAGGTGATTTTCGGGTGATTGATGTCACGGCCGACACAGTGATGTTTTCAGTCCAGGGTCGGAGCGCCGCCGTGATAGTCGAGCAGGTTCTGCAATTTCCGGCGGCGAATCTGCCAGCAAACGGATTGTCAGAGACGACGTTCAACGGAGCTAACTTAACGCTTATAAGAGCCACTCATTCCAGTGAGGATGGATTCGATTTGATTATTGATGCCGAACATGGCGCAGAACTGTTCAAGGCAATGATTGATGCTGGCGCCGTGTTAGTAGGTGACGAAGCCGCTGAAGTTCTGCGGATTGAGGCCGGCATAGCGCGGTTCGGTCAAGACATGGACGAAAACAACGTTGTCTCAGAAACAAATCTTGACGACGCGGTGAGTTTCACAAAGGGGTGTTATATCGGTCAGGAGATAATCGTACGCATCAAGCATCGCGGACACGTTGCCAAGAAACTTACCGGGCTAGTTATGGAGAGCGATGCGGTCGAAACTGGTTCGGTTATCAAATCAACTGACGGCAAGGAAATCGGTCGAATTACCTCAGCGACCTTTTCGCCCCAGCTCAATAAAGCAATCTCGCTTGGCTATATACGATATGAATTTCTCGCACCCGGAACAGACGTTGTAGTGGGGGAAGGAGACGTTCCGGCAAAGGTCACTGAAGTTCCCTTTGTTAGTGGAAGCTGGGCGGAACTTAAGTAGAGATCACCATGACTGAAAAAGCCGAGTCTCCCGATCTTGATTTTGAACAAGCACAGCTTGCGTATTCGATAATCGAATCGCTGGTTGAACATACTCGTGTCGTGAGCGATTTGATTGCAATGATGGCCCAGGTGCTCGATGAAGATACAACCAAAGCCCTTACTCAAACTCCGACTTGGACGGCGTATTTAGACAGCCGGCGCTCGATGGAACGACCGCGCGAAGATATAGAGAGATTCGCCGAAATCCTCAACGAGCTCAAACCTGAACAGACACTAAATGGACCGAAGGATATCTAAGAAAGCCAGCAGAGCTGCCTTCCCCTTAATGTCAAACTCGAAAGTGACTTCGCCCATTTTGATTCCGAGTTTTTTCGCCTCCACGATTTTGACGAATTGCTCAAACGGAATCGCGAAAGTCATTTTCTCGCCAACCCACAGTCGCCCGGGCACAGGGTTAGGAATTGCCGATCGATTTGAACTGAAGTGAATAGGTTTTCCGTCGACAAGGAATACTACGTACAGGTCAGTATTCAAACGTCGCGCCTTAACTACCGAAACGAGCTCAAAGCTGATCTCTTTCGCCAGCGTACGTTTTTCACCTGAGTATTGGTGCAAAAGCGAAAAATCAAGACTGTGATAAAGGGTGTCGTTTTCTGCGAGGGGGATAGGCCCAAGTCGTTCAGTGGAAAGGTCCTTAC
>JBKPQV010000805.1:0-13312 GCA_046734235.1 Acidobacteriota bacterium | reverse complement strand
TACTACCGGAGGAGACTCAGCAGTGTCGCGTTCGGTGAAATAACGACCAGCTAGCAAATTGATACCGAGTGTCTCGTGGTAACTTTCACTCACTGCATGGGTAACAGCGACCGGTGAATTCGTTTGCCTACCGGGGACTGGTTCACCTTCAACCTGGTAATCGTTGTCGCCCGCTGGTCCAAGCGGAAAGCCAGTCGCGATGCCCACTTTTTCAACGCCGGGAAGCGCGCCCGTCTCTTTCATTACTCGAGTCAAGAATGCTTTTGAGTTTGCTACCTCTGGGTACTTCGAATCTGTAAGGCGCAGTCGGAGAGTCAAAACGTTGTCGACCTGGAAGCCTGGCCGCACTAACATCAATTGCTGAAAACTACGTAGCAGCAAACCCGCTCCAACCAGGAGCACCAGGGATAACGCCAGCTCAGCTACCACAAACAAGCTTGTAAGTTTGCGTGAGCGAGCACTTCCCGAAGAGTTTAGTGCACTTTCCTTGAGCGCCTCCTGAACGTCCAATCGGGAAGTTTGCCAGGCCGGGGCTAATCCAAAAATTAAACCGGTTAACAGAGTGACTGACAGGGTGAATAGAAGGACGCTAGGATCAACGTTGATCTGTTCAGTCCGATAAAGCGCCGCCGGATTTAACCGAACCAGAGCGCTCACGCCCCAGGTAGCGATTAGGAGACCGAGAATGCCGCCACCAATTGCAAGCAATAGGCTCTCAGTCAACATCTGTCTGACAATTCGCCAACGTCCAGCCCCCATGGCTAATCTGATTGCAATTTCTCTTCTCCTGGTCGTGGCTCTCGCGAGGAGCAAATTCGCAACATTGGCGCAGGCAATTAGTAGGAGTAATCCCACAGAGCAAAATACGGTCAGCAACGCCTGACGAATGTCTCCAACGTAATCGTTGAGGAACGAATTGATTGTTACAGAGTTACCCGAATTCGAGTCTGGATAAAGGTCTGTCAAACGTCCGTTAATTGCGTTGAATTCAGTTTGGACTTGTGCAAGCGTGACACCGGGCTTCATTCGCGCTGTCACGAACACCGTGTGAGAGGTTCGATCACGCATGAAGCTTTGATCGCTGAGCCGGCCCAGTGGCATGAAGAAATCGTTGTTAGCATTATCAACGCCGTAGTAGTCGAAGTTACCCGGCAGAACACCAACAACAGTCCAGCTTTCTCCGTTGTATTGAACCGCTTTCCCAACTATGTCGGGATTACCACCAAAACGTCTTTGAAACAGGCGGTGACTAAGTACTAACACCTTTTCGGCGCCAGGCTGATCCTCCTGCTCCTCAAAGAAGCGGCCTGCGAACGGCTTGACTCCGAGCGTTTGGAAGAAACTTGCATTAACTAACCGACCAGTTATTCGTTCGGGCTCACCACCACCGGTAAGCACGCCGCCGGCAGGTAATCGAGCAGCCAAATTCTCAAGAGTCGTTTGCTGAGCGCGCCAATCCAGATAGTCTGGATAGGACACTGCCATCACGGGAACTTCTTTTGAGCTCTGACTAAGCGAAACAAGTTGTTGAGGTTCTGGGAACGGAAGTGACTTCAACAATACACCATTAATTACGCTAAAGATTGCGGTAGTGGAGCCAACTCCAAGTCCGATTGTGAGGACAGCGATAGCCGTGAACCCGCGATGCTTCGACAGGTTTCTGAGGCCGTAACTTAGGTCTTTAAGGAAAGAGTTCATAAGTTAATTTCAGATTTCAGATTGTTGATTTCAAATTGCCGTTGGAATTTTCACTTGAGCTGGACAGTCAATCTGAAATCTGCAATCTGAAATCTTCAATTCTTATTCGTATCTCAACGCCTCCAGCGGATCGACGCGCGTTGCGCGACGAGCCGGTAAGTAACAAGCCAATAACGCTACGACGGTTACCAACACCGAAACCGCCACAAAGGTTGAAGCGTCCGTCGGGCTCACACCAAAAAGTAATCCAGTGATAACTCGCATAAGCGCGAGCGCTCCGAGAGCTCCAGCGACAACCCCGATCACAGCCAGGATCAACCCCTGGCCAACAATCAACCTGAACACATCCCTGCGTTGTGCACCCAGTGCCAGTCGAATTCCGATCTCATGCGTGCGTTGAGCAACCGAATAGTTGATTACCCCAAATACACCCACAGTCGAAAGAATCAGCGCCAGCCCGGCAAAGACCCCGAGCAGCAAAGTATTGAAGCGCTGATTAGAAACAGACCTCGAAAAGATCTGGTCCATGGTTGAGATAATCACGGGCAGATCTTTGTCGATCGCATTGACTTCGGCCCGAGAAGCAGCGGACAGCTGGAGCGGATCAATCGAAGTGCGCAGCAAGACTGCCAGAGAACCGCTTGGCTCTTGTAAATGTGACAAATACATTTCCGGGTTAGGCGGAGTATTGAGGCCATTGTGGTGGACATCCCCAACCACACCAACGACCGAACACCACGGACTTGAAATAATGCGCAGGCGCTTCCCGATTGGATCCTCGTTGGGCCAATAGAGCCTTGCCATTGTTTCGTTAATAATTATTGTGGGCGCAGCTTGTGGATCACTAAAGCGCGCTGGATAGGGTTGTTGGTCGAAATAACGAATCAATGGAAGTGCAACTCGATTATCCTGGTTGCTAAAAAATCTTCCTCGTCGAAGCGGTATCCGCATCGTGCTGAAAAAATCGTCACTAACTACGCGAACAGCAGCCGTCTGGTGCGCACCCGGTGGTGGTTCCGGCTTACCTTCCACAGCAAATGGAATCCAGTTGTCTCCGGGATTGAGAGGTGTTTGTGTAGTAGCGCCGACAGATTCAACACCCGGCATCGCTTTCAAGCGTCCTAACAATTCTTCATAGAATGCTTTCTGTTTCTCTGGAGATTTGTACTTTGGTTCAGGTAAGGCCAGGTCAAGCCGAAGAACCTGGTGTGGATCAAAACCGGGATTCACTCGTACCAGCTGAATAAAGCTCTTCAGCATTAGCCCGCCACCAACAAGCAACACAACAGCGAGCGCAACTTCCATAATTACAAGGGCATTGCCGAGACGCCTTCGAGCGACACCAACTGACCCTCTGGCTCCATCAATGAGTCCCTGATACAGACGCGGTTCGGAGTTGCGCCAGGCGGGTGCGAGGCCAGTCAAGACTCCTGTTAATAATGAGAAACCAAGCGTCGCAAGCAAGACTCGACTGTCGAGATTTACGTGATCCAGGCGCGGCAAATTGATCACTGTAGATTTTCTTATCAAATCCACTATCCAAAATGCAGATAACAATCCAAGGCCTCCACCCAATAGACCCAGAAGCAAACTTTCTGTAAGCGTTTGGCGAATCAATCTCCAGCGACCGGCGCCGAGTGCAGTTCTGATGGCCATCTCTTTCTGTCGAATTGCAGCCCGAGTTAACAGAAGGTTGGCGACATTCGCGCACGAGATCAGCAATACAAATGCAACTGCTCCGAACAGGGTTAAAAGAGCCAGGCTCGACTCTCCAGTAACGTCCTGGTGAGTGCCCACAACATGGACCTTGTGTCCCTTATTTGCCTGGGCCATTTCCTGTTCAAGTTGACTTGAGATAACTGTCACATCGGCTTGGGCTTGTTCGCGAGAAATCCCCGGCTTGAGGCGTCCGATAACTTGAAGACTATGCCTGCCAACCTTTTGGACTTCACCAGGAAGATCGATGGGAACGATCACGTCCGGCATGAGTTCCAGTGCAGGCATCACACCAACTACGGTGTAACTTTCATCATTCAGCGTGATGCTTTGATTCAAAACGCCAGGGTCAGCACCAAAGGCTTTGCGCCAAAGTTTTTCACCCAACACCGCTACTTTTGCGCCACCTTGATCTTCTCCGGCGACAAAGGAACGTCCGGCAATTAATGGAACCCCAATTACCGAAAAGAAGTCCGTTGAAACTTCAGCAACCTCTAGAATTGCGGGTTCGCCTCGACCTGTGAGAGTTAATAAATTTGGCTGTATGAGTGTGAGCGACTCAAATGAGTGTGATCGTTTTTGCCAGGCATCAAACTCGTGCCCTGACACCGGAAGATTTGCATCGCGGGAATTTTCTCGTTGTTCATGAATGTCAACGAGTCGTTCAGGATCTTTGAATGGAAGTGGCCGGAGCAAAACCGCATTAACCACACTAAAGATCGCGGTGTTGGCGCCAATACCCAGGCTCAGGGTAATGATCGCCACCAGTGTGAAGCCTGGACGATTCCGCAACATGCGGGCGGCGTAACGAAGATCTTGCCAAAGTGTGTTCATGATCGTCTCTCCGCGTTGAGTAGGTCCTATTGGTCTTATAGGTCCTATTCTTTTTTCTCACTCACAGCGATTAGCCTGCACATTAATCACAATCTTCAGCTTTGGGCTGATCACCCCTCGCCAGGCACTCACACCAAATTGATACCGATCCAACTCAGCCTCAGCGACGTAGTAGATGACTTCATCTCCTCCCGGTGCCTTACTTCGATCCACTTCAGTTACTTCCAGCAACACATCGCGGCTCTGATCCTTGATCGTTAACGATCCCCGAACGTTGATCATGTCGCGATCTCTTCCTGGTCCAACTTGCACACTCTCAAACACGATTTGCGGGTAGGATTCGCACTCCAGAAAACCTGCAGCTCTCAGTTGCGAATCACGACGCTTGTTACCTGTATCCACACTCGACGCTTTGATCGTGGCTTTAACTGATGAGCCAGGCAGCGAGTTTTCATCCAGCACGATCGTTCCATCGAGAACGGTCATTTGTCCCTTGACCGTAAAGAACAGCAACTTCTTAGTACGGAACTCGACGCTTGAGTGCGAACTATCAAGCCGCCATACAGAACGTCCTTCACTTTGCTGTTGTGGTTGCATAACAACTCCAACCAACAAACCTACTCAGAACGTAGCGCTTCGATCGGATCAACTCTGCTCGCGCGCAATGCCGGTAACAGGCTCGCGATCAAAGCAGCTAACAAGAGCACAATTGCCACAACCACGAACGCCTGCAGATCCAATGCTTCAACACCGTAAAGAGTCGTTTGCAACGCTCGTCCTGTGAAATAAGCACCGGCTAACCCAATCACCGATCCAATTGCAGCCAGCAATGCTCCTTCTCTCAACACCATGCTGATCACCCGTGCGCGCTGAGCTCCCAGCGCTATGCGCACTCCAAACTCCTGAGTGCGCTGAGACACCGCAAAAGCCATTACGCCATAAATGCCAATCGCTGAAAGGACCATCCCCAAGACAGCAAATGAGGCAAACAGCAGCATTCCCAGACGATCAACTGCTAACGATTCGCCGGCAAGTTCCTCCATCGTTTTCACACCGGCAATCGGGATGTCAGGATCCACTTTGTTAACAGCAGTAGCGAGACTTCTGACAGCTTGACGTGGATCGCCGTGCGTACGAACTACCACCGAAGCCCACGGCCATGGACTTTGCCAAAACGGCACATCAATTTCGGGATCGTCCGTCCCACGAAAATCTCCAACGCGTACGTTGTGGAATACACCTACGATCTCCCAGTCGAGCGGCTCCAGCTTTGCCTCGCCCTCACGCGAAAATTGCTCGACCCGAATCCGCTGTCCGACGGGATTCGTCCCATTAAAGTGACGTTTGACGAACACCTCGTTGATCATCGCAACCCTTGGACTGTTGGCCGTATCCTGGGCGTTGAAGCTTCTTCCTTGAAGAACTCGAACGCCAAGTGCCTGGTGATAGTCCGGTGTTACCTGAACAAAGGTTGCGCGCCGGCGTTCTGTGGAATCAGTGGTTTGGCCCACTACTTTAAACTCGCGAGCAAAGTTTGCTCCGCGGAGAGGTACTGCGGTTGAGATGGCTGCTTTATCAACCTGAGGAACCGATTTGATGCTCTCAAGGATTTGACTGTAGTAGGCATTCGCCTGTGCGTCGTCCTTGAGTTTCCCGTCCGCCACGGGCATGAAGAACGTGACGATGTTTTCAGTATTGATGCCGAGATCACGGTGAGTCAGATTCCAAAAACTGCGTAACCACAAACCTCCTGCGGCAAGAAGTGTTAGGGCCAGCGCAAACTCGGCTACTACCAAAACACGACGTGTTTGTGACTGGGCGCCACGACTTCCCGTCCTGCCGCCAAGCTTAAGGACTTCAACCAGATTCAATCTCGATCCCTGCCATGCAGGCGCGGTCCCAAAAAGCAAGCCTGTCAGCATGGTGAGAAGCAGTGTAAAAAGGAGTACTGGAAGGCTGATGCGGATGTCTGCCTCTGATGGCAGCAGATCCTCCGGCATGAAATTGACAATGGCTTTAGTCATCCATAGGGCAATTAGACCACCAAGCAGACCGCCGGAAATGGCGACCATCAAGCTTTCTGTAATTAATTGGCCAAAGATCCGGATGCGGCTTGCACCTAACGCCGCGCGCAAAGCAACTTCGCGCCGCCGCGTTGTCGCACGAGCGAGCATCAGGTTCGCCACATTCACGCAGCCAATAAGAAGGAGGAAAGCAACCGCTCCGAGAAGCACCCACAAATTGCGCTGCTTCTCCTTCGGGAACCAATCCAGGTGCAACGGCTCAATACTTACACCCAGCTTCGCGTTAGACTCTGGAAATTCCTGTGCTAATTGCTGGGCAATCAAATCCATCTCAGCCTGGGCCTGGGCGATCGAAACGCCATCCTTTAATCGACCCATTACCGTAATCCAGTGCTGGTCGTGATTCAGATCAACAGGTCTAAAGGCCATTGGAGCCCACAGCTGATAGGGCAATCGGTCTTGATATCCGGGTTGGGCAACGCCGACTACGCGGTAGGGAGTTGCATTGATGCGAACATCTTTGCCGATGATGTTGTGGTCCGCACCAAAGTGATTCCGCCAAAGTCGATTGCTAAGTATCACCACCTTCTCTTTCCCGATCTCACCTTCTTCGGGAAGAAAGTCACGACCAAGAAACATTTTTGCGCCGGACATTGAATTGAACCCGGGCGTCATGATCGATCCTGGAACCTGTTCAGGATGCTCATTAGTGGAGACATTACATTCGCCACCGGTCCAGGCATTGAGTGCCTGGAATGATTGGCTGCGTTTTTGCCATTCCATGAAATCGCCGGGCGAAACTGGGCCACGCTCTTCGCCCGGAACCTTGGACCAGAGAACTACTAACTGGTCCGGTTTTGGGTAGGGCAATGGTTCAAACAAAGTTGTGTACACAACACTGAAAATCGCAGTCGTAGCACCGATTCCCAACGCCAGCGTCAGCACAGCGGTAAGCGTGAAACCCGGATTCTTCAATAACGTGCGCAAGCTGTATGTAACGTTTTGTTTGAACATCTTCTTTCTACTGCTGATTTTTGATTGCTGATTGCTGATTACGTTTTGGTCTTTGATCTTCGGTCTTCGGCTTTGTCAGCAGGTCTCGGAGGTTACCTAAGCCTAAGAACTAAGACCCAGACCAAATCGCTAATCAGCAATCAACAATCATCAATCAGCACTTCCTTTCACTCATACCTAAGAGCCACCAACGGATCGACCTTGCTCGCTCTTCGCGCGGGAATGAAACAGGCGAGCAAAGCGACGCCAACCAGAACCAGTGACACCACAGCCATCGTCAACGCATCGGTTGGGGTCACGCCAAATAACAGCGTTGCCATTAAGCGCGTTAACGCAACGGCACCAGCGAGTCCCACAACGACTCCGATAATCACAAGCATCAGGCCATTGCGAATGATCAAAGTAAGCACGTCACGTGTGCTTGCACCGAGGGCCATGCGAATCCCGATCTCCTGAGTGCGTTGCGTGACGGCGTAGGACATCACACCGTAAATTCCGATCGCAGCCAGGACCAATGCCAATCCGGCAAACAGGCTCAACAACGACATGTTGAAGCGACGTGCGATAAAGGAACTCGCGGCAACCTCGTCCATGGTTTCAACCTTGGTTACTGGCAACTGAGAGTCGACCTTCCAGATCTCTTTTTTGACTGCCTGGGCCATAGCCCCCGGTTCACCCTGCGTCCGCACGGCAAACGACATCCATCTCTTCCAGGGATTGATTTGCGAATAAGGCATATAGAAAGCTGGTTGCTCTGGTAGATCCAAACCAAAATGTTTTACATCTCCAACGACTCCGATAATCGTGATCCAGTGCTTTTCTGGATCACGAGCCCAGCCGACTCGTTTCCCAAGCGGATTCTCGTTCTGAAAGTACTGACTTATGAATGATTCATTCGCGATACCTACCAGTGGGGCGTTATCGTCGAAATCTTGTGGTCCAAAATCCCTGCCCTGCCGCAACGGGATCCTCATTACGTTGAAGTAGTCGCCCATAACGCTCCGAGCTTGCAGACTGGGTTCATCGCCCGGTGCAATTGGCGGCCGATTTTCGATTACAAAATCATGGTCCAGCGCTTCTCCGCTCAACGGAAGTTCGCTAATCATTGCGGCTTGCACTCCTGGTAAGGAGTTCATTCCAGCCAGCACTTGTTTGCGAAACCTGGTTTGTTCAGCCACATGCTCATAACGCGTTTCTGGTAATTCAACACGCATCGTAAGCATATGATTTGGATCGAAGCCCGGCTCTACAGAGCGAAGTTTCCAGAAAGTCTTGATTAAGAGACCTGCACCCACGAGTAAGACGAGGGCAACGGCGAGTTCTACTACGACAAAAGTGCTGCGTAGACGTTGACGAGCACTCCCAACCGTCGCGCTACGACCACCTTCTTTGAGTGCTTCACCGACACCACTTCTCGAAGCAGTCCAAGCTGGTAATAGCCCGAAAATTACGCCCGTGAGAATTGACACCCCGAGCGTAAAAACCAGCACTTTCGCATCAACTCCAATTTCAGACAGTCGCGGTAAATTATCCGGTTTGAAGGAAACCAGTAGATTCGTTCCCCAAATCGCGAGAATTACCGCGACTGCTCCTCCTGCGAGCGAGATCAAAACACTTTCTGTGAGCAACTGGCGGATCAATCGCCAACGACCTGCCCCCAAAGCACCCCGAATAATGAATTCACGTTCACGCTCTGCGGCGCGAGCCAATAACAAGTTTGCGAAGTTTGCGCAGGCAATCAACAACACGAAACTGACAGCGCCAAAAAGTATCCATAACGACTGGCGTGATTCACCAACAATCCTTTCGAGCAATGGAAACAAAACCGTGGCACGATTTTTATTGTCAGCTGGATATTGAGCAGCGAGGTTCTGATCGATAACAGCCATTTCAGCTTTGGCTTGCTCAAAACTCACACCATTAGCTACACGAGCGTACGTTCTGAGGAAGTGCACACCACGAAAATTCGCCGCCACCGGATTCGAAACATGAACTGGTGTCCACGCTTCTGAACTGACGCGCGGCGAAATGAAGGAAGCAGGCATGACACCAATGACCGTGTACATCTTGCCGCTAAGCGAAATAGTCTTGCCGAGAATTTGCTCATCACGATTGAATTGCTTCACCCATAACTCGTGTCCCAGAACGACAACATACGGACTGCCTGGTTTGTCATCTTCTGCTGTGATGTAGCGGCCGCGTTCGGCCTGTACGCCTAATGTGTCAAAAAAACGACCCGTAACTTGTCCGATTTGGAATTGGATCGGCTCAGCCCCGTCTGTGTAAGCCAATGGCGCGAGAACCATCCCGCCAAGCGACGAAAGAGTTTTTGTCTGGGCCTCAACGTCCTGAAGATCAGGGCACGACTGATTGGAACGGAAGGTAACCAGTCGAGAGGGATCGCTATAAGGCAACGGCTTAAACAAAACCGCGTTGATAACGCTAAAGATGGCAGTGTTCACTCCAATGCCCAACCCAAGAGTAATCACTGCAACCACCGTAAACGCAGGTCGCTTCAAAAGGCTGCGAATGCCGTAGCGAAGGTCTTTGAGTAGTGAGTCCATAGTTTTATTTAAGATTTCAAATTTCAGATTTCAGATTGAACTTTCGATTCCAGCAAAAATCTGAAATCTACAATCTGAAATCTGAAATGGTTATTCGTGTCTCAACGCCACCAGCGGATCGACTCTTGTTGCTCGGCGCGCTGGCAGGTAACAAGCCAGCAGTGCCGCAAAGAGCAATGTGAAAGTGACCACGCTAAAGGTGAGCAGATCGGTGGTCGAAACACCCACCAGTAACTTCGACAAGAACCTTGTTATCCCCCATGCACCTACTAAACCAATGCCAATTCCAAGGAGCGCCAGCGACATCCCATTTCCCAACACAAGGCGCAACACATCAGCACCACGTGCACCAAGGGCCATGCGAATACCTAGCTCTTGTGTGCGTTGACTCACCGCAAACGACATCACTCCGTAAATTCCAATCGCAGCCAGTACCAGAGCCACACCCGCAAAGATTGCCAACAGCACCGATGAGAACGAATAAACCGCGACAGAAATTGACCGCACCTCTTCCATCGTTTTAACGTCGAACACAGGCTGGTCTTTGTCGATGGACCACACTTGTTGCCTCAAAGCTGCTGCAGTGCTGGCCGGATCTACGTTCGTACGCGCAACCAGAATCATCGAAGTCCAGGAATCTTGTGCATGTGGAAGATAGAACTCTGGTTTGATCGGGGTATTGAGGTTGTGCATCACGTCTTGCACGATTCCGGTCACTTCGATCCAGGGAGCTTTGTCTAATGGACCATAGAAGCGAAAACGCTTCCCGATTGCATCGCCGTTAGGCCAATGCTTCCGGGCCATCGTTTCATTAATGACTGCCACCGGAGTAACCCCAGCTTTGTCGCTTGAGGTAAACCCTCGACCCTTTAAAATAGTGATGCCCATCGTTTCGAAGTAATTAGGAGAGCAAACTCGGTAACGTCCTTCGAATTCGTCACCCGGTTTTGGTTCGGGCGCTCCCTCAACCAGATAGCTATCGGAAGCATTCGCACCGCCCAGGGGAATGAAGTTGACCAACGCGGCTGATTGGACACCCGGCAGGTTTTGCGCGCGTTGCTGCAGATCGGAATAGAACGCTGCGACACTCGGTTCATCCTTGTACTTGAGGGATGGCAACTTCAAAGCCATCGTCATCAAGTGATCTGGTTTGAACCCCGGATCGGTTTTCAGCAGAGAAAGGAAACTACGCACCAACAACCCTGCGCCGACCAGTAGAATCAGTGACAGCGCAATCTCAAAAACAACCAACGAGCTGCGTAGTCGATTGGAGCCGCTACTGCCCTGCCTGCCACCTTCTTTGAGAGCATTATTCAGATTGGGTTTGGAGACTTGCAGCGCAGGCGCCAGGCCAAATACCAGACCACTCAATACCGACAGACCGAGCGTGAACACAAGCACGGTGGCGTTGATACCGAGTTGATCCCAACCAGCCGCAAACCTGGATGCTTCACCTGGATTGGCAGCTCGAAGCAGATTTATTCCCCAGTAAGCGATAAAGACTCCACCTGCTCCACCAGTCAAAGCGACGATAAGACTCTCGGTGAGAAGTTGCCGGACGATTCGCCAACGGTTTGCACCCAAAGCGGCGCGTAACGCAATCTCCTTTTGCCGTCCACTGGCTCGAGCCAACATCAGATTTGCGACGTTCGCACACGCAATGAGCATGACGAATCCCACTGCTCCCATCATTACCCACAACGCCACGTCGTACATGCGAACCGTGTCTGCGAGAACAGGAATAACGCTGGCGCCGAGACCCGTATTTGATTCCGGATATTGCGCTTGAAGCCGTGCTGTAATCGTATCGATGTCGGCCTGCGCGGACTGTTGCGTTACGCCAGGCTTAAGCGTCCCGATGGCGTAATAGGAATGATTTCCTCGGCTACGCATCAACTCCGGTGTCAAGGAAATCGGAGCATAAACCTCACCGCCTTTCGGGAAATTGAATCGCGGCGGCATGACTCCAATTATGGTGCGCGCAGTTGCGTTAAGGGTGATCGTCTTGTCGAGGATGTTGGGATCGCCTCCGAAGCGACGCTGCCAAAGACTGTAAGCAATTACGGCTACTGCAGTTTTACCCGGCTGATTCTCTTCCTCGGTAAACGTGCGACCCATTAATGGCTTTGCGCCGATAGCGTCAAAAAAGTTTCCAGTGACCTGGAAACCCTGGAGGCGTTCAGGAGTGTCGAGTCCGGTAAGGTTGGTACTCCACCAGTTATAAAGCGCGAGTTTCTCGAACGACTGGTTCTGCGCCTTCCAATCGAGGTAATTCGCCATCGTGACTTCGTTGTGTTCCATGCCGCGAATTGGGTTTCTGTCCCAAATCGTCATCACGCGATCTTCATTGGCAAATGGCAGTGGCTTGAGAAGCAGGGCATTGATCGCGCTGAAGATCGCGCTGTTTGCTCCGATGCCAAGCGCCAGGGTGACGACCGCAATCAACGTAAAGCCCGGCCGCTTGATCAGGTTTCTAATCGCGTAACGGATGTCGTTTAAGAGGTTGTCCATGTGTCTATTTAAGATCTCAGATTGCAGATTTCAGATTGTGTGTCTGATATCCTTCAGCTTGTCGCCTGTATAGAAGATTCCTCGAGGTTCCAACGGAAAACCTAAACTTCGTCGGACTCGCAATCTGAAATCTGAAATCTTCAATCTGAAATTTCTTCCTCTCACTCATATTTAAGTGCGACCAACGGATCGACCTTTGTTGCTCTTCGGGCCGGCAGATAACTCGCCAACAACGCCGAGACCAACAAAACTAAAGTGGCTACGCCAAACGTGAAGAAATCGGTTGGCTTTACTTCAAACAGCAAGTTCACAATCAACTTCGTCAGCCAAAACGAAATCGCCAAACCAACAATCGCGCCAACTGCGGTAAGCGCTATTCCTTGCCCAAGAATCATGCGCACGACGTGATACCGCGAGGCTCCGAGAGCCATCCGAATTCCGATCTCCTGTGTGCGCTGCGCGACCGTGTAGGAAATCAAGCTGTAGACTCCGGTCAGGGTAAGCAGTAAGCCGATGCCACCGAAAAGACCAAACAAAAATGTATAGAAGCGAGGCTGTGTGACCGTTTCAGAAATGGCTTCATCCAAAGGGCGAACATTCGTCACGGCAACGCTTTTGTCCATCGCCTTGATTTCGTTTCGGAAGCTGTCTGCCAAGCTCGCAGGCGGCACAGTTGTGCGAACGAGGAAATTGCCCCACGACCAACTATTTTGTTGATAAGGCAGATAAATCTCCGCCAAGGCAGCTTTAGTAAGACTGTTGTGATGGACGTCTCCAACCACACCAACTACTTGCCACTGCTCAGGATCGCCATCGTTCTGGTTGGCACCGATGTGCGAGACGATTCGACCAATCGGCTCTTCACCCTGAAAGTAGCGCTTCGCCAGAGTCTCATTAATGATGGCCACGCCCACTTTGCCGCGTATGTCCTGATCGTTGAAGAAGCGCCCC
>JBKPQV010000804.1:0-4771 GCA_046734235.1 Acidobacteriota bacterium | reverse complement strand
TGGCAGAGGAATTTGGGTTTTGCTTCGGCGTCGAACGCGCCGTTGAAATGGTAGAAGAAGTGGTCGAGGAAGGCGCGGGGCCCATTCGATCACTGGGCCCCTTGATTCACAACGCCCAGGAGATGGAGCGACTCGGGGCGCAGGGAGTCTCAACTATCGATTCACCGGATGAAGCCGATGCCGACACGATTGCCGTTATTCGTGCTCATGGTGTTACACCTCAAGTGCAGATGGAGTTGGAGCATCGAGCCGCTAAAGTGATTGACGCAACTTGTCCGTTCGTAACCCGTGTGCAACACCTGGCGGAACGAGCCGCTCGTGAGGGACGTGACGTTGTTGTTGCTGGTAATCCAGATCACCCTGAGATGATCGGCGTAGTTGGTTATGCGCCAAACAATACGTACGTTGTACGGGACGCAGCAGAGGTCGCAACGCTTCCACATCTGCGCTCACCACTTGTTGTTTCACAAACTACAATCAAGCTGCAGACCTTCCTGGAAGTTGCTGAAGCGGTGCGGGAAAAAGCTGACGCTGAGCCGCAGGTTGTTAACACGATTTGTTCGGCCACACGAGATCGCCAAGACGCTGCTCGTGCGTTAGCGGGCCAAGTGGATGCGTTTTATGTTATTGGGGGGCGGCATTCGTCAAACAGCGTTAAGTTACTGGCCGTTTGTCAGGAACAGTGCGCGAAGAGTTTTCTCATCGAGACACCCTCGGAGATTAATCCTGCTGACTTGGAAAATGTAGGTAAGGTAGGAGTTACCGCAGGTGCTTCAACACCAAACTGGCTAATCGATCAGGTGGTGAAGCGGCTACATGAGATTGGCGCCTAAATAAGCCACTTACAAAACACTAATGACGCGGATAGAGATCGATCTTTATCCGCGTCATTTGTTTTTGTAAGTGGTTTTCTACTCGAAGAGGCCCCAGCTCAAAGCTCGTCTGCCTGATCTAGTACGTTCACGATCTGGCGCGCTTCTTCTGATCCGTATTCAACAACCTGTCGCCGCAATGCCGAGCGAGCGATCTCTGCGTCAACAGGATCACTTAACAAGCTGGCTAGAACCGAGATCGGGCAACGCGCGAGTGCTTCGTTTGCTAATTCGCGGACGATGATGTCTTCGGAGCGCGCGAGTTCGCAGATCTCGCTGGGAGGAAAGCGGGAATTTAGGGCATCCGCCAAGGCATCGATCCGCTTGTAATCTCTTTGGGCTTCAGCACGCCGGACAAGCTGTGCGAAGACTTCGGCCGATTCAGTTTTTTCCAGTAACACATCGGCACAGGTGTCCGCGAAGGACCTCACCCGGCGAGTAGTTTCGGAATCGAGGGACTCGCCTTTTTCGGCAACGCGGTCATCCAACACTGTAAGCAATTTACTGAGCTCAATGTCTGAACGAGCGTCATATTGAAAGTTCCGTAAGGGCTGAGGTGCTCCAGCTGCTGCTTGAAGTGCACGTTCTACCAAGCCCCGTGTAGCTGGCCTTAGTTCAGACCAGACGGTAGCGATGCGGCTACCAAAATCCTCGATTGCCAAAGGCTGTCCCAAATCCCTAAGATCCTCCGAAAAAATGTAATCCCCTTGTATCAGAACGGCGTACTATACGCGGGAATGGCGAGAATAGTAAACAGAGCTGTTGCGTTGGGTTTTAGGTCTTCAGCACGAGACTTGGTAACAGACCATTTTCCATATTTCATTTGACATTTTTCATTTTCCATTTCTTTGAGGTCGACTTTCCCGATAATTTCGCAAGCGAAACCCTAAGATACCCAACTCCCCGGACCAAATGACAATGAAAAATGTCAAATGGTATATGAAAAATGAGCGGTTCTAACTGTTGTGGTCTCGAATCTCGGCAATCGTTGGAAAAGGAATCTTCACGATTTCACCATCAGGGCATTCCATCTTTACGCTCGGCGTTGTGAGTGCTTGAGTAGTTTTCAAACTTTGAACAATGCCTCGCACACGTCGACCGTCAATAGTCAGGATTTCGATGTTATCTTTGCC
Organism: Acidobacteriota bacterium; assembly: GCA_046734235.1. GTDB lineage: Bacteria > Acidobacteriota > Blastocatellia > Pyrinomonadales > Pyrinomonadaceae > PSRF01. The sequence goes on along the minus strand of JBKPQV010000804.1, from coordinate 2,766 downwards.
ATATAGAGGCCGGAGCGCCGCAAGTGCTTTTGTAACTTCCACTGTTGTGAGCCCTTTCCGTGGTCATGTCTTTGACCTTGAAGGTAGTCTAAAAAGAGCTAGATGCCAAATGATCTGAGCATCCGTCGTGCCAAGGTTTACCGCAAAAACATGTCTCGACAGCAATTAACCCCAAAAACTGATCAATGCCGAACTACCTACGACAATTTGGCGTATTACCAATGTCGTGTATCCTTCCACTAACGCTAACACTGGTGGAGTTTCTATGTCGCAAAATCCGGACATTCAAAGGCCTGTAGCACCTAGTCCCACGCTGATCAATTGCTCAAATTGCCATTCGGCAATGCCATCTGAACTACGTTTCTGTCGCAATTGCGGATTTCGCCTGGGAGAAGGAGTCGCGGAATATACGGAAACCGTACGCTTCGATGGTACGAAAGTACCAGTCATGGCCGGACCCGGTGCCCTTCCACTCCCTCAGAAAAAACGACGTAAATTGAGCGGCATGGCCTGGGTGTTTATCGCATTGTTAGTCTTCTTTGTCGGAGCCGCCGCCTTTACAGCGGTGATAACTCCAAAACACACACCACGAGTGGGAGGATTTACCCCAACGGTGATGCGGCCGCGCTCGTACTTAGGCGTAAATGGATTTGATACTGCTGACAACAATGCAGGTGTCACTTTTGATTGTGTTGAAGCACCGGACACTCCAGCCGACAAAGCAGGGCTTGTTGGCGGCGACATCATTACCAAATTTGATGGACAAGATATTCACGACGAAGATCAAATGACAGAGCTCATGACCGCAACGCCGATCGGGAAGACAGTCGACGTCGAATACCTAAGAGACGGTGAGAAAAAAACTACCAAGCTAACGACTGTTTCAGGAGATGAGAACCGGCGAATCAGTGCCCTGTTTGAAAAGCGGCCTGAAGGTCGAGCACAGTTTGGTTACGAAGACAGTGACACTGAAGTCGTAGAGATTCCCGGAACAAAGCTTCATGGCCTGAGGCTCGACAGAATTCTGCAAAGTAGACCCGCTGACCTTGCGGGAATAAAAGAGGGCGATATCGTGATCCAGTTTAACGACACTCCGATTCGCACCAGTGAGGAATTCTTGATGCGAGTTCGTCGTGCTCTCCCTTACTCAACCGTGAAAATCACATTAATGAGAGGGGAAGAGGGAAAGCCACTTGAGAAGATCGAGATTCCCGTAAAAATGGGGAAACAGTAAGAGGGAATTTAAGATTTCAGATTGAATTCAAGACTCGTGACTCAATCAACAATCTGAAATCTGCAATCTTCAATGGCCTCGTTCAGCGTCATTCCCCAACACGTAGTCTCTCAGTCGCGCTTCCATCTCAAGCTTCATCTCTTCGCGCTGCTCTTCAGTTTCATCTGCTTCGAAAGTCTCAAACAAGGCATACTGCGTCTCGGCGAGCAGGCGTAGCTCCCAGGCGATGCGATTGTTGTGCGAAGGACGCGAGAACCACAGCGCGTCAAAGGCTGCTTCCTTAAGCGCGACTGGTGCCAGCAATTCCGCTTCTTTTGCAAGCAGCTCGGTTTTAGTATCCGGCTGCAAAAGTGCCACCCTCAACTCCCAACCGTGCTTACGATAGGTAGCCACCAGCTCCATAAATAAATCTGCTTTATTCATTACTGAATACTTATAGATAAGACAATGGCCTTCCGTCCACCTCTGTTGACCACTTTGATCCCGGCCCACTATCATCGCTCTTGTTTTAGGGTCGTCTTTGATTCTGCTTCATATTCGCCCGAACTGAGGTCTTAATCATTAAAGCAGGCAATCAATACAAACTCACGACCCAACAAAAAGCTCCACGTTCTAATCTGTTACGTTCAATCCTGGTTTTTACAGTACTTTGCCCGTTGGTCACCGGACTGCGGCCAGCGTTGGCACGGAAATATACGACAGCCCAAATGACAGCTACCACAAAACGAGATGGAAATGGCACGTCTGCTCCGTTCTATGAAGCACTCGCCAAAGCGTTAAAGAAACGCAAAGTTAAGCTGGAAACTATTTGCCCGCCGAAAGATCCGGTAGCGCGTCGCATACTTGAAGAGTATGGAGCTGTTTACCTGGCGACCAAAAAAGTAGTTCCGCCACCTGTTTGTATTTTTACCAACGAAGACCAGGTAACGAAGTTTCAGGAAGAAGCCGGGTACGAGCAGCAGTACATGGCTTACGACTATATCGAGTTGCAACCCGAAGCCCTGAAGCAATTAATGAAAGCTCGAGAGGAAGCACAAAAAGAAGGATTGGATATTACCCCACGCGACGGAGCGGAAGCTGCCCGGCGCAATTATGAAGACAGTGTTCGCCTGTGGAATTCGAGATTTCTCCCGGCTCTTGATTATTGGCTTGCACAAGGTCGATTAACTAGCGAGCAAGTAACTCGTTTGAAGAGCTTATCGCTGTCCCAACAAATTGCGGAAGTACTGGAATTGGAAAAAATCGGCATCTATTTCAGCAAGGACTTATCTAAGTCTATTCTTTACTCGATCGCCGCTCCCGGAACATCACAGCACATTCACATGCTGGCCTTCGACGTGAATGAATTCGAAAATCCTCGAATACGAGAAATCATGGGAAAGCATGGTTGGTTTCAGACAGTGCTGAGCGACCTGCCACACTTTACGTTTCTTGGACTCAAAGAAAAAGACTTGCCTAAAAACGGTCTCCGCAATGTTGAAGTGAATGGACAAGTTTTTTGGATTCCGAATGTTGAATCGAAACATCCGGGC
>JBKPQV010000803.1:0-5750 GCA_046734235.1 Acidobacteriota bacterium | reverse complement strand
CTCAACATCACTTGCTACAGCACCGACTTTTTCGCGATTGTCAGAAAGAGTCTTCTCCATTTGATAGACAAGACCATCCAAACGATTGCGTGCCTCGATTTCGTCACGCTTGCGCGCGTCGTCAGCAGAGTGTGATTCCGCATCCTTCATCATCTTATCGATCTCATCTTTCGAAAGACCTGATGATGCAGTGATAGTGATCTTCTGCTCACGGCCGGTACCCATGTCTTTGGCCGAAACGTTCACGATGCCGTTGGCGTCGAGGTCGAACGTGACTTCCACCTGCGGCATACCTCTTGGTGCTGGTGGAATACCAACGAGATGAAACTTGCCCAAGGTGCGATTGTCGCTGGCCATTGGGCGTTCACCCTGAAGCACGTGGACTTCAACCGACGTTTGGTTATCCGATGCGGTTGAAAAGATTTCTGACTTCCGTGTTGGAATCGTCGTGTTGCGTTCGATCAGTTTGGTGAACACACCACCAAGGGTTTCAATTCCCAGGCTGAGCGGAGTAACGTCGAGCAGCAAGATGTCTGTTTTTTCCCCGGACAAGACGCCTGCCTGAACTGCCGCGCCGATCGCAACTACCTCGTCTGGGTTTACACTTTTGTTCGGTTCTTTGCCGAACATTTCCTTGACGATTTCCTGAACCTTCGGGATTCTGGTTGAACCGCCAACGAGAACCACCTCATCAATTTTCTTAGCATCAAGACCCGCATCCTTGAGGGCCTGCTGAACTGGATTTCGTAACCGCGTCAGAATCGGGTCGACAAGTTGCTCGAAACGTGCCCGAGTTAGTTTCATTGCGAGGTGCTTCGGACCCGACTGATCAGCAGTGACGAAGGGAAGATTAACTTCCGTTTCCATCGTGCTCGACAATTCGATCTTTGCCTTTTCGGCGGCTTCCTTCAAACGCTGCAATGCCATCTTGTCGTTGGAAAGATCGATACCCTGGTCCTTCTTAAACTCATCAATGATCCACTCGATCAACCGTTCGTCGATGTCATCACCGCCCAGGTGAGTGTCACCGTTGGTCGACTTCACCTCCACTACACCTTCACCAACTTCTAGAATCGAAACGTCGAAGGTGCCGCCACCGAAGTCAAATACTGCGATCGTTTCGTCTTTCTTTTTGTCGAGACCGTAGGCGAGTGCGGCTGCCGTTGGCTCGTTGACGATACGCATGACTTCGAGACCCGCGATCTTGCCGGCGTCCTTGGTAGCCTGGCGCTGCGAGTCGTTGAAGTAGGCCGGTACTGTGATAACGGCCTTCTCGACCTTCTGTCCGAGGTAGTCTTCGGCCGACTGTTTCATCTTTTGCAGGATGATTGCGGATATCTCTGGTGGACTCCACTCTTTGCCGCCTGCGGCAATTCGGACGTCACCGCTTCCAGCACCCTGAACTTTGTAGGGGACCTGTTTGATCTCTTCGCCAACTTCGTTATAGCGGCGCCCCATAAATCGCTTGATTGAATAAACGGTGTTCTCGGGATTGGTTACTGCCTGTCGTTTAGCGACCTGGCCGACTAGCCGGTTGCCATCCTTTGTGAAGGCGACAACCGAGGGAGTGGTGCGTCCACCCTCTGAATTGGTAATCACGGTTGGCTCGCCGCCTTCCATAACAGCTACCACCGAGTTGGTTGTTCCTAAGTCAATTCCAATAATCTTGCTCATCTTCTTTTGATCTCCAAAATGCGCTCTAACTCAAAATTTGCCCTCAAATGCGCTCAGCCACAACTATGGTCTCGACATTAATCCCAGCTGAATGCCTGCTCAATATAATATCTGAGTGTGTTGTTGTCAACTTTAATTAGTTGTTGGTTGTGCTAATAAGTTGCAAGGTTACTTACGGTCTTCGTTAAGCAATTTTGAGACAAAGAACACGTAATGAGCACCTGAGAGGACTGCAAAGGTAAAAACCGTTGCGTAGACGGTTGGCAGGTAATAACCCGTTCCATAAGGAACGCTGGCGGCGAACATGATGACGCCAATGGCGATGATCTGGACAGTTGTGTTGATTTTTCCTAGCAGGGAAGGCCGAAACCCTCGAAAACCTGTAACAATGTTGATTGAAGCAGCACCCACCAGGATAAACACGTCACGGCTGATAACTGCGATTGTTACCCAGAACGGAATCGGGAGATGTGAAGGTACTGGCTGAGGAAAAACGCTTCGCATCGACAGCACCACGAACGAAGTCACCATCATCATCTTGTCGGCAATCGGGTCGAGAATGGTACCCAGCTGCGACTTCTGATCAAACCGCCTGGCAAGCAATCCGTCCAATCCATCAGTCACCCCCGCGACGGCAAAAATAAACAACGCCAGAACAAAGCGCTGATAGAACAGGAGTGAGACAAAAACAGGAATCAAAACCATCCGGAAGACGGTTAGCAGGTTGGGGACAGTAATAATCCTGGAGGACATTCAGGCGCGGTTCTTGAGTAAACTTAAAATCCGAGTATTTCCGGCTTCTTTGACCTCTCAGCGCGGTGCCTGGGCTAGCCCCGGCGAAGTTCAAGCAGTGAAACTTCAGGAGGACATCCGTAGCGGATAGGCAGGACAACTGTTCCGAGACCGCGATTGACGTAAATCTGAGTGTGGCCAAGTCGCCCGAGGCCCTTCAAGAACCGGCGGCGTCGGCCCCCCGAAGGATTTTGTTCAGAGCGAATTGCTACTTGTCCACCATGTGTGTGGCCACTCAAAACCAAATCAACATCAGCGCGCGCTGCGCGCCTCAGAACAATCGGATTGTGTGCCAGAAGGAGCTTCATCTCATCTTTTCGTGCCCCTGCTAAAGCAAGCGGAATATCTTCGAGGCCAACCATCGTATCGTCGACGCCTGCAAGCCAGAACGCAGCGCCGTTTAACTCAAAACGCATTCCCTGGTTAATCAAGACCGTGATGCCTTCAGCCCTGAACAAGTCAGTAATTAATGCAGCATCGGTCCAATGGTCGTGATTTCCGAGTATCGCGTAAACGCCATAACGAGCTCTTAGCTTACCCAATATTTCCGCGCATGGAGCAGCATAATGCCGTTCTTTTGAAATGTAATCTCCGGTAAGGGCAATAATGTCTGGCTTTAGGCGGTTAGCAGTATCGACGGCACGTTCAATCTGCTTTCGATCTGAGAAAGGGCCGTGATGGATATCCGAGAGCTGAACAATGCGAAAACTCTCAAATTCTTTGGGTAAGCGCCGGAGGTAGATTCGTTCGTGCTCGATCGTGAGCATGTAAGGCTCGGCGATAGCAGCTCGAGCTACGTGCGTCAGATTTAGGGCCAGCGTCCGTAATGGAGTATTTGGTCGATTGCCGCTATAAGGCAAAGCACGACCACGCTGTTTGCTTCGAATAGGAGTCGCCATCTTTTAGGGCTATTTGCGCCTACCTGCCGGGCTCGACGCTTTTAGGTGGCGCGCATTATAGGCTCCCAATTCCTTTAGATGCAACCTTGCAACTGAAAAACAACTCAGCGGCCTGCATGTGGGAAATATGCAATAATTCCAACCCTTTCAGCATGAAGTTCAACCCAAAACCCTCAAATCACCCCCTTTTGACGGTAGGTTTTATTCTGCTTGCCGGCAGCCTGGTCTACGCTTCCGGAGGTGACGAGGGCGGCTTGAAACCCGCAACGTTGATTGGCGTTGCGGTGATGTTGGTAATTGGCAAATTGGGGGGCGAAGTTTTCGAACGTTTCCAGCAGCCGTCCGTACTTGGGGAGTTGTTGGGTGGAATCGTGCTGGGGAATCTTGTGTTACTGGGATTCACCGGTGCTGAGCCTTTGAAATCAAACGAAACAATAGCCTCGCTGGCTGAGCTGGGAGTGATCCTGCTTTTGTTTGAGGTGGGTCTTGAGTCAGACTTGTCTGAGATGGTCGAAGTGGGTTGGTCGTCACTTCTTGTGGCCGTGCTCGGAGTTGCTGCACCGTTTGCTTTGGGTTGGGCAGTTTCTGCCTACTTCGTTCCTGATGAAGCAAGACTCGGCCACATTTTTCTCGGCGCAACTTTGTGTGCAACCAGCGTGGGAATTACAGCAAGGGTCTTCAAGGATTTAGGAAAACTTACGACACGTGAGGCACGCATTATTCTAGGCGCAGCGGTGATTGATGACATTTTAGGACTTTTGATTCTGGCAGTAGTCGCGGGAGCGATTCGTGCCGCAAGTGCGGGCACGACCTTGGCATTAGTGGACGTCGCAGTGATTGCTTTGAAGGCATTAGTTTTCTTGATCGCTTCAATTGCGATTGGTCGTTTCATCATGCCCAGGATGCTTCGTGGTGCCGGCCGCTTTGAAACACGTGGTGTGCTACTGACGTTTGCGATCGCTGTTTGTTTTCTACTTGCGTGGGCATCTTCAAAGGTGGGTCTGGCGCCGATCGTAGGAGCATTTGCGGCTGGACTCATATTGGACGAGGTGCACTACAAACCCAAAGCTGGTCGCGTTGAAAGGGGATTAAACGATTTGCTCCAACCGGTGAGCACAATGTTGGTGCCGATCTTCTTCGTGTTGATGGGCATCAAAGTGGATCTTCGAGTCTTTACTTTGCTCGACACTCTTGGGTTTGCGTTTGTACTGACAGTCGTAGCAATCATCGGCAAACAAATCTGTTCGCTTGGAGTAGTGGAACGAAGTGTCGATCGACTCAGCGTGGGTTTAGGAATGATTCCTCGTGGCGAAGTCGGGTTGATTTTTGCCGGAATTGGAGCAACCCTAATGTTGCCGACAGCAAAGGGAGTGAGTGAGCCTGTGATCAACTCGGCGACATTTAGCGCAGTGGTGATCATGGTGGTAATTACAACGTTAGTAACACCGATGGCCTTAAAGTGGTCGTTGAATCGAACACGCAAATTACCAGTGAAAAGTTGAAAGAAGGATCGAGCAAGGGAGGCCAATATGAAGAAGAAGAAGTTAGACCAGCACAACGTAGGTATACCTGAAAAGAAACGTGGTCAGCAGACCGGTTTTGCAGGCAATCCAGATCAAAATCGCAAAGAAATGAAGACGACACCGGCAATCACCGGTCGTCGCGAATTAGCAAACAAGATGGTTGGTGATTCTTCGCAGCAACACATCAGCAGTGATGCGACAACTCCGAGTACAAACTCTCCTTCAACGCCAGCGATGAATGTAAGTCCGACAAGAGCAGGAGGCGGTGCTGGAGGATTCAAACGGCGACTTGCGAAGAAGCGAAGAGAACACTAATTGATTCTTAAACTGTCTAGCGTGGTCGAATGAGCCAGGCGTTCGTGTCGCCTGGCTTTTTCGGGCACTGTGAGCTCACCACTTCTCGAACCATTACAAAACCCCGGGGCAATGGAAAGCCCTTGCAAACGGTATCGTTCCCAGCAGGCTTCCGAATTAACCACGCATTCGCCTTCCCCTCTTCCAGCTTGCTCCGTGAACAAACCGAAGATTCAACTTCGCCGGTAACAATGTAACCAGTTGGAATTGGCGCCCCAGGGAGTTCTCGTCCACGCCAGCTTAGAAACCCCTTGCACATGATTTCGTTAGTCGCCGGCCGTTTCATGAACCACGCATTCGTTTCATCGTTTGGACGTTGACTACGAGGGCAATGTGAAACGAAGCCTTCTTTAACCACAACAAGATCTGTCGGCGCGTTTGGGCCTTTACAAAACCAGCGAGCGCCAGTATCTGGTTTTTCCTCGTTTGTGTTTCTGCGCTCAGACACGGATCCCACAACATTCGCTGACGGTTCAGTGAACGTGCTGCTGCTGGAAATCCGCGACAA
>JBKPQV010000802.1:0-7108 GCA_046734235.1 Acidobacteriota bacterium | reverse complement strand
CCGTCGCATTATTTTTCCAGTTACCTCAAGTCAGAATAAAAGAGACTCACCTGTTATCAACTCGCCATCCTTTCGGAATCCACAGTCCGCCGATAAGAACCAGTGATCTCAAACGAGCAGTTGCCCATACTTCGGGCAAAGCCCTCTAGTGCGATACGTGTGCCAGTCTGGCCCGGCTCTGTAAATCAGCGAATTTCCTAAGAAAATATGCGCTCTTTATTGATTTGACTGAGGTTATAAGCAGGTAAGCAAACTGACTGAGGTTTGGTCAAAATGGTGATCGGCAATCGATTTGAATTAACAAACTAGAATTCGTTTCGTCGAAAACTCTTTTCTGGAAGAAAGATCTGGACCACTAAGGCACCAAGACACTAAGGCAAACATCTCAACCTTGTTTTTGAGCTGTGCCCTTGTGTCCTGGTGATTAGGTTTTTCCTTTATGACGATGATGCTCGATTGCCAAGCCGGCAATGTAAGTAGCGACGCTCGTCAGTCGTGCTTCTTCTCCAGTTGGGACTCGCGGTTCACCGTAGTACATCGCAAACGAACCGAGCACCTTTCCACGATCGGTGAGTATTGGAGTTGACCAACAGGCGCGTAAACCGCTTGCTGCTGCCAGGTCGCGATAATCTTCCCACAGCGGATCTTCAAAGATGTCTGTCACGATCACGGGTTTGCCTCTGTACATTGCCGTCCCGCACGAGCCATTCTTTGGTCCAATCGGTTCGCCGTTTACTGCTTTGACGTATTCAGGAGCCAAACTCGGTGCTGCTCCGTGTTCGATGTGATTGCCGTCCGCACTAAGCAACAACACTGAGCAAAGCATACCTGGAGATTGTTCTTCTATTAGCAACACGAGTTTCGTGAGGATTTCACTTAGTGGTGCGTTTGCCGAGATCATTTTCAGGACTTGGCTTTGTTCTTCCTGAAACTTCGCTTCCTTTGAGTCTGTGTCAACCTGGAGATCTTCGCGTCGCAGCATTTGCGTCGGCGCAGAAGAAATGTCGACAGGTTCTGCGTGTGGTTCAGCTTTCGTCTCGTCCATGATCGGTCTCCTATTGGGGGCGCGCCTACTTTACACCCAAAAAGAGAAAACTTCAGTATTGATAAACCCAGACACCACCGGCTTTACGCCGTGGTTCCTCACACATTGAGGCGGTTCAGAATACCGCGCGCAACTCCTTTACTGCTGTATCAATGCCAGTTGATTGCACCGACCCGAACGGATATAGCGTGGCTGAAGTCATGAAGGGTGATGCGCCGTACGTGGAAATCGCCCAGGGCGATAAGGTCTTCGGGGCAATCAGGGTACTTACTGGCAGAGAGCGGAATGGATTTGTTCTGGATGAAGCTAAGAAGACCAGTACTGGATTTGAAATAGCGGTCGAATACGGCTCAAGGTATTTCTACCACAAGCAGTTCATTTTCATCTGCAAACAGCAAAAGTTTTATTTGAGCAAGGTAATAGTGGATAGCTTTGACAAGCAGAATCCTGAGCATTTGCAAAATAAAGTAATCAAAATTAAGCCCCTCCTACCCCTGGAAAAATTCGTCCTCGAAAACTTCATGATGGAAGGCGTGGTCAAACAAAAGCCAGCAGGATGAAGCCCCTCCTTGGAGTGCGGTGGCCCGGCACCGCTTTGTCACAGCAAGACTCGTAGATACCGTTCCTGGAAAATCTGCCTAACGAGTCACCCTTTAACAAAGCGGTGCCATGACACCGCACTCCAAGGAGGGTTATCGTGTATAATGCCCAGCCAATCCGGTCTCATTAATTCTCGCCCGTATTGCGTAAAGGGCTGCACTCACAGAGCTTGTTTTTGCACTAACTGGTTGTAGGCCATATTTTAGATCAATCCCTTCGGTGGCCTGCTTTGTCCTAAGACTTAGGAAAAAAGCGTGAGACTTCTTCTATCTTCAAAGCTCCATCAGGTGTCGAATAAGAAGCGCGTTCTTATTGTGAATTGCTTTTTTGACGATTCGCGTTTGGCCGCTCGTCGGACCTTCAAATTTCCACAAGCGATGGGGCCGGTCTTTCTCGCAGGTGCTTTTGATCCCGGACAGTGTGACGTCCGTCTCTATAACGAAGTCGATAGTGGTCCGCTCACAGATCAAGCGATGCTTGGCTGGCCCGATATGTTGGTCCTCACAGGTGTCACAAACACGTTCGATCGCATGCTTCACTTAACGGCCTACGCGCGGACCAACAATCCCGGCGTAATCGTTGTCGCCGGTGGTCCAGCGATTAGAGCTCTTCCACTCCTGGCAGAACGCTTCTTCGATTACTCCTGTCTCGGCGACATCGAAGAGTTACGTGAGGTTGTTACAGACGTTTGGGGCGCTGCGTTTGTCGCTGACGAAATGATCCCTCGGTACGATCTTGCGTACTGGATGCGCCGGATGGGTTATGCCGAAACAACCCGCTACTGCAATTTTCACTGTTCATTTTGTTCTTTGACTGGAGAGGGACGCAGCTATCAGACGTATCCACTGGAATACATGCGACAACAAGTCGTGGCGTTGGGACGAAGAAAGCATGTCCTGTTCATCGACAACAACTTTTATGGCAGCGATCGCAGCCACTTTTTGGCCCGAATGAATCTCATTGCCGAAATGCGCGCCTCTGGTTATCTCAAAAACTGGGGTGCACTGGTAACGAGCGACTTCTTTCATCGAGACGAAAATCTAAACCTTGCCCATGAGTCCGGGTGCGAGCTTCTCTTTTGTGGGATTGAATCGTTTGATACTAACTGGCTGTTAACGGCGCGGAAGACACAGAACACAAACCTCCCGCAAGTAAACTTGATAAGAAAGAGCCTTGAAGCCGGCATCGTTGTCGTTTATGGGTTGATGCTGGATCTCGTCAATCGAACAATAGCTGACTTGCGACGCGAGATTGAATTCATTACCGGCACTCCGGAGATCACGCTGCCAAGTTTCGTCACGCTGCCAGTGCCTTTGTTAGGCACGCCGTTGTTTTCGGAACTTGTTCGCAAGGAAGCTTTTCTTCCACACACAAAGCTGCGCGACATGGATGGCTCGACAATCGTTCTTAAGACACTGGATCCAATTGATGAGGCGGTTACGTTTCTGCGCGAGATGTTAAGTTTGCGAGGGTATCGCCGGCGTGTAATGAAACATTCATGGCACTTCCTTCAGAGATACCGGTCGAAACTAACTCGTATGCAACTCCTCTTTTCACTGACTAACGGCGCACTACTCTGTGCCTATTCGCTCGCGACGTCGCCGACTCAACTTGCGGCGCCATCTGCCAGGGGACGGCGGCGCACGCACGTAACGACAACCGAGATACTGGACCAGGTATATACACCAGCATTCAGAGTCGACTCTCGCTATGAACATTATTTCAAGCCGACAATGGTGACCGATGGGGCGGGCAATCTATCAAGAGAAATGTTAGATTCGGGTCTGCTCAAGCAGACTAACCAGGCACAAACCGCGTTTGCTTAAAAGCAACAGTCAGAAAGGCGTCTGAACCCAGAATGGCTTTCCCCCGCGCCGTACCCTTACTGCTAATCTTGTTGCTGCACGTGCAACCGATTATTGCCATCGCCCGCGGATCCAAACCGTCCGACTGGATTGTTTGTATCGGTCTCTACTTGTTATCGGCTTTTGGGCTGGGAGTAGGCCTGCACCGGTATTTTGCGCACCGTTCCTTTAAAACGAGCAGGGAATTTCAATTCATTCTTTGTTTATTGTCAGGTATAGCCTTTGGAGACCCGATCTGGTTTGCAGGAAAGCACCGGCTGCATCACAAGCATTCGGATACTACCCTGGATGTTCACAGTCCGGCACAAGGATTTTGGTTCTGTTGGTTCTCCAGCATCTTCAATGAGGGGTATAGCAACGAGGAGATTTTAGTGCGAGCGCGCGACCTGACTGAGTACCCGGAACTTCGTTGGATACACCGGCACTATTATGTTCCGCCCGTCATGGTCGCCCTGGCGACTTACCTCGCCGGCGGCTACTCGATGTTTGCAATCGGTTATTGTTTGAGTTTGTTAATTGCCCTTCACGCTGCTTCGGCTATCAATTACTGCTGTCATAAAGGAAAGAACCGGAGGTACGACACCGAGGATCGTTCGACGAACAACGTCATTCTCGGTGTATTAACTTTTGGCGAGGGTTGGCATAACAACCATCATCATTACCCAAGCACTGCGCGAGCCGGATTCTTTTGGTGGGAACTCGACATTTTTTATTACGTTCTCAAAATCCTTTCATGGGTTGGTCTAGTTTGGGATGTACGCGAAGTCCCACACAAAGTGAAATACGACGTCGCGGCTAGCGCGAACGCTAACACTTAGGAGGTTTCAAGATGCCCTTATTCCAGATCATGACTTTCGATGGCGGCGGCATCCGTGGTTCTTTGGTTGCTGCTCTCCTGGCAAGGCTTAGAGAGCGCTATCCAGATCTACTCAATAATGTAGACCTTTTCGCGGGTACATCCACGGGTTCCGCTATCGCTCTTTCTCTAGCTTTCGGAAGAACTGAGAGTGATATGCAAGAACTCTACTCGATGGAGAATATGAAGTTTGTGTTTGGCAAGCCGCGCTGGAATTTCCTTCGACCCAGACATTCGAACGAGAATCTCAGAACATTATTAGAATGTAATTTTCCGGATGTTGCGGACGCTAACGGTTCTCGCAAGTTGCAGCTCTCGGATCTGAAGAAGAAAGTTCTGGTGACATCTTTTAAGCTCGATGACAAAAATTTAAAGAGTTGGAGTCCGACGTTTTTTCACAATTACGATGGAGAAGAGTCATGCATGGAGCCTTCGAGTAATGAGCCAGTTACCGATGTGGCTCTTCGAAGTGCCGCGGCGCCGACACTCTTTCCTTCGCACCAAGGGTTTATAGATGGTGGAATGATGGCCAACAATCCGAGTACAGCGGCCATCGCCGTTGCGTTACGGCACAACCCTATGTTGCGTTTAAGTGATATCCGCCTACTGTCTCTTGGTACCGGCTACAATCCGACGCTCATTAAGTCGGGCACGCATAATTGGGGAATCCTTCAGTGGCTCCTGAATCCATTCAACTTACCGAAAGAGCCGCTCCTAACAATTCTTTTTGATGGGGTGGTTGAGGCCGACCACTATATGAGTCGAGAAATACTGGGGGACGGCCAGTATTGTCGTTTGAACCTGGCTCTTCCGGCTCAGACTGCGTGTGACGATTGGCGCGCAGTACCTGATCTGGTGAACCTCGCAAACTCTAAGCTCCTCGACAAGGTCAAGAACAAAGAGACAGACGAGATCATAGATTCGACTGTTAAATGGCTTGAACAAAACTGGCGCGATGAGCCTCAACAGGTTTCGGCTGCGGCGGGGGTAAACTGAGAGGACACCACCGGCTTTACGCCGTGTGGTGTCGTTATATCAATCGTTCGCTTCGATCCCTGGTGCGAGCATCCTGGTGATTCGCGCCGGGGCTTTGATTTTTTGATCTTGCATCCATCGATCTGCTTCATCGATAAGGCGCTTACCCTCGTCACCACCGGTGATTTCTCCGAGTCGTCGCTTCGTTACCGCAGCGTAAAGCTTCATGTTTGCTTCCTCAAACGCCGCAAAGGCCTCAGTTAGGAGTTTGTGCGTAAGCTCCTTCTCTTTGCGTATATATGCTGCGCCGGCCTTTATGAGCAACGACAACGGTTCGGACCATTTCATATCCTCTTTAGAAATCTGACGAGCAAGTCGTTCTGCCTCTTCTAAAAGTCCTCGCTCACGGTTATCGCCTGATACAACAGCTGCAAGCGCACATCTTGCCCGCAGATGAAGTGCTTCGATGCGAATAACCTGCACACGCAAGATCATCGAGCCGGTTAACGCAGCCCATTGTCCCGTGAGATGTTTCCAGGCTACGTTACCATCACCCGTATAAAGTTCGATCTGTGCCAGCGCGAATAGAGCATTGTAATGCTGGCGATGAAACCCCTTCACGGTCCACTGCTGCAAAGCTTCAATTACCTGGCGACGGGCTTCATCCGGATCGTCATTCAAAAGCCAGAGAATATTGTCGCGTGTTCGCAGATCTGTCAGTTCAAAAAGATTGCTTCGCTTCTCAGCCGCGCTGAGCAATATGGGCACGCGGATAGAGATCTCTCTCATCTCACCGAGATAGATTAAGGAGCTCAGCAAAAATGTTTGAGTGCTGGCAATCTCCCAGGCAACACCTGTGCAACGATAGCGAAGAACCTCTTCAGCCTCGCTCAGCATTTCCGCCGCCCTTTGCCATTTTCCGACAAGAAAGGCGCCGAGACCGCTCGTGTAGCTATAGAGTCCGATTGCATGAGGATGGTCGCACTCCTTCGACAATCGATCTGCTACGGCGGTGAGCTCTGCCGCGCGTTTCATGCCAGACTTGCCGGCAGTCGCCGTAAATCCCGCTTCAAGGCTCAATGCACGTGCGACTCTATACAACTCACCTGCTCGCAAGGCCAGTAACAGATGACGCGTTTGGAAATCAGCCGCGCGGATGTTGTCCACATTACCAAGGCCAGTTGCTACGGCCCAGCAGATATCTATACGGAGGATGTCGGCTTTAGGAATTTCCGAAATGTCACGTCGGACAAAATTGATTCCACGAAGCCTGAGGTGGAATCGCCTTAAGAGCAACGAGAGAAGTGCGCGTTTGGGTCCGCTGGCTAATTTGAAACCAACCGCGGCGAGAACATCTTGAATTATTTGTAATCCCTCTTCAATGTGACCTCCAGTCAGTAGTTGTTCGGCTGCTTTTCTTTGCAAATCAAGCGCTCGGTTCTCGTCCAGGCTTCGTGCAGCTTCGAGGTAGTGCTCGGCGGCTTCGGCGGGAGAGCCGGCATTTGCCAAAGCGTGTGCAAGTTCGACTCTCAGTTCGGTGCGGTTCGCACCAACGGCTGGAGCTAGTTCTAACGCGCGACTATAAAATAGTGCTGCACGTTCAAATGCCAACGCACCAGCCGCTTTTTGTGCAGCCGCCGCGGCGTATTGTGAAGCTTGTTCTGGTTCACCCGCACCCAGGTAATGCTCGAACAGAGTTTCCGGGTCATCGATCCCATTAAGTTGGAGTGTCTGAACCAGGCGCCGGTGAATCTGACGCACAGATTC
>JBKPQV010000801.1:0-5826 GCA_046734235.1 Acidobacteriota bacterium | reverse complement strand
TTGTTACGATGAGTGAATGCAGGGGAAGGCTACTTCCTTTAGAGATAGCGTCGCTGTAGTCATCTAACGAGATTGGTTGGAAGTTTCTACAGATATGCTCACATTGCCACTCCAGATCCTGTGTATCTTCCGAAAAGCGGTGGTACATGAGCACACGCACACCGTTTCGATTTGCAAAGCGGAAGATTCGCATCCCACCGCCCATATGAATGGTTTGTCGAACAATAGCATTGAGCGTTAGCATTAATCTTTGAAGTAGCGCCGTAGTCCAGGATGAGTTGATCCTCAATGACCGCGAGGGTGAACCTATCCTAACATTAAATCATTGCGTCGTACTGGTAGCCAACCGGCGTATTCGAGAATTGGGCAGAGATGGCTTTCTATTAAGTTGAGATCGCAAACTGGGTGCTTGCTAAATTAAACTGTGATAGTTGACGGTGTTCTCTGGAAGATACGTTAATTGCTCTTTTATCATAATAAACGGGCTCGCATGCCTTGAATCCCTTGTGAGAATCAATGAAAGATCAACCGTTAGACTACGAACCGGTCCGCCGGTCACATACTCATGACGCTCCACCCGTGGTCGCTTGGTCACCGGCGGTTGCAACTGTGAGCGAGCTGTCCGAAGACCAACTTCGAGCTTCTGAACAGCGGCGAGCAATATCGGCGGGTGAGAAGTTCGGAATTCTGCGCCGCGGTCACTTTCTAAGTTACGTGGGACTATTCCTATTCACGGCGGTTGTATATTTTAGGCCTTATGAACTAATACCGGCGCTAAAGGGCGCATCGTCAATGGCGTTCTGGATAGGCGTTTGCACTCTTGTCATTTTCGTGCCTTTACAACTAATGGTAGAGGGCACGCTTCTTCCTCGAATCCGAGAGCTGTATTTAATCTTGCTTCTCGGCATTGCAGCCGTGCTTTCTGTTCCCTTTGCCGATGATCCTAACTGGGCGTGGTCCGGGTGTGCCGACTTTCTCAAGGTTGTAATCATGTTCGTCGTCATGGTGAATGTCGTGCGTACACCGAAGCGATTAGGTGGCCTTTTATTCTTACTCCTCGCTGTTAGCTGTTATCTCGGATTGAGTGCAGTGGGGAAATACCGTTCCGGGATTCTCGAATATGATGGCTACCGAGTCGCGGGCAGCATTGCCAGTATGTTCCAGAATCCAAATGACTTGGCTTTGCATATAGTCACCGTACTTCCGATCATAGCGGCCTTGTTCCTGACGACGCGCAAACTTTTCCTCAAGATGTTTTATGTTGCTAGCGGCGTCTTGATGTTGGTCACAATAGTCTTAACTTACTCCCGTGGTGGTTTTCTTGGCCTGATTGCTGCTGTGGGTGTGCTCACTTGGAAATTACAGAAGCGGCATCGTGCCAGCGTAGTCGCAACTGTGCTCCTACTCGGTGGCATATTTGTCTTGCTAGCTCCGAACCAATATGGTCAACGCGTTACTTCTCTGGCTGCGGATGATTCAGCCTTAGCCCGACGGGATGATTTAGTCCGGTCGACGCTGGTGGCACTTCGACATCCACTTTTTGGAATCGGGATGAACAATTACGTGTTGAGGTCGAACGGGAACCATGCCACTCACAACGCTTATACCCAGGTTGCGGCAGAAATGGGTATACCCGCGCTGGTTGTTTACGTGATGTTTCTCTTAGCCCCTCTAAAACGCTTGCGGAAGATTGAGCGCGAGACAGCACCGTTTAGAAAAACGGAAAGGAAGTATTATCTCGCCATCGGCTTACAGGCCGCTTTGGCAGGCTTCATGGTAAGCAGCTTCTTTGCTTCTGTCGCATACCTCTGGTATGTCTATTATCTGGTTGGATACGCTATTGCCCTAGATCGGCTCTACGAAGCCTCGCACACCACCATCACTGCGAACTCGGCACAACCAAAGAATTGACTGGATCGAGGGTCAGTAGGCCTAGCTTAAAGATTCGAATCTTGGGACCCCTCGTTACTCCTGCCGGTGAGTCAACTTCAAATGTAAGTTGACCGTAGCCTATGGTCTTTTCGTAAGTGGCAACCTCACTCGCATACTTTTGTCTCTCGTTATAAAACCTTGTGTCATCACTAATAACGACGTACTCGATGTTCTGAGCCTGCAATTCGCCCAGATCCTTAATTCTACCGATCTCCCATTGTGGTAGTACGTTCTTATTAGCAGTGTCTGCATGAACGATATGGCCGTTTTCATTTACTGCAAACACTTCGAACAAACCGGAAGGAAGTTGCGGACCATAGACCTCTACGAGCACTCGGCTTCTTTCAGGAATGTGTTCAACGATCCACTGCCGGGCGACGGTGGTTGAGTAAGGCGTTAAGATGGCTCTCGCGTGCGTTACTGAACCGATGAACAGAGGGCCTAATACAAGTAGGATCGAAACGATGGTTATCAGAATTGTTAAAGGGCGGCTTAAGGATTTCTCACACCAAGTCACAACTTTGCTAACGCCAAAAGCCATGAGTAGACATAGGAAAGGTATCGCAGGAAGAATCCACCGCTCCCATCTCAAGTGCAATGACGAGATAAAGAATAGAAATGCTAAGGGAAAACTAATGAGGACTAATCGCGATCGTTGTTTCACCGTCAAGCAACAGATGATTCCGACAGCGGCAAAAAATAGGCCAGCGATAGAAAGCGCGTGCGGTATAGGTTCCTTCAGATACCAGAGTGCATTTCTCATTAAGCCTTCGCCAGTCGCCCCCAAGTGTTCTGGTCTCGCCTCTTGGGCGACGTCACTTAACGTTGTTCTAAAATCCAGGAACAGGAAGGGAGATCCGATAAACGCACCAGTCACGCTAGCGAATGCACTTCCCACCAGCTTCTTATGGTCGCGGAGTCGATAGGTGGGAGTAATAGCGAAATGACTAAGCGCAATGGTTAAGGTGAATACGACCGCTGGATATTTTGTAACAACGGCCAAACCAGTGATGAAACCTGCCAATAGGTAACTCTTCCAATCCTGCCTTTCTAGGATATCCAAGCAGTACCAAAACGCGACTAAGAGCAGAAAGACCATCTGAATGTCCATTCGCACCTGTTGCGACAAGATGATGTGAAGCGGGCTCAGGGCAAGCGCAGTTGCTGCAAGTAATCCTGCCGGAGATCCGAACAGCCGCTTTCCAATTTTATAAAGCAACCAGATCGACGCCACACCGAATATCGCACTCACGATACGACCGCTCAAATAGAAGATGGAGGGATCAGAATAAAACAAGTTTCTGAAATCTTCTGTGCTCCGAAAAATGCCTACAGTTCGCCCCCCTAAAAATATGCCGGAATAGAGAACGGCCAACAAATACATAGTCGTGCTCGCTGGAGGGCCGAACCAGTGAGGGTTTAGATCACGGTTTTTGAGCATACTCAAGGTATGCGAAACAAACATTGGCTCGTCTTGATCGTAAACAAACGGTAGGTCGTAATTGATGTGATAGAAACGAAGGCCAAAGGCGAGGCCCACGACGATGAGTAAGAGTAAAATCTCGGCTCTGCGGCTAGCGAACGATCTTGGAGAAGTTATCATTTTGCGTTTTCAGAGTTAGATAGACCGTTGTCATAAATTTTCTTGCATTCGGCGGTGAACTAGTCGGGGCCAGGTATTTCAACCCAAGTCTTACTCTGGAGCGCTTGATATGAGCGCAACACAATCTCCAAATCTCTGCGCCCGTCCGCGGCAACGGAAGCGGGCATTCGTTCTTCGACAACGGCGGCAATGAATTCCTGCATTTCTCCGAGATATCCAGTGACATCTCGATCCTTCAAGGGAAGCCGAATGCGTTGTAGTCGCGGGTGATTAAGCTTCTCTTGCAACCAGTAAGGACGGACGTACGAAATCGCTTGGGTAAGGAAACGTTGAGCCGTGGGATAGTAATCGACATACCGCTTTTGGGGCCATAAGTGAAGCGTCCCTTTCTCCCCAGCCAAAACAAAGTCAGGCAAATCGCCACGCTGGCTAGACCACGTCAACAACATATGAGCTTGCCATCCATAGCGACTGGCAAACAGAAGTTGGACGCTATCTTCACCCAGCATCTTTGCGTTAAGTTGCATTGCTTTTGACGCCAGAACGCTGTCGGGTTCTCCCATTAATATACGAAGGCCACGAATGAAATGAACACCTATGTCAATGAGGACACCGCCTCCCATTCGCTTTTGGTCTGCAGCCCAGCCTTTAGGGCGTCGAATCCCGCCTGCATGAGCGAGCAAATATAAAGGCTCACCGATGTCTCCGCGAGAAATGCTTTCCGCTGCCTCTCGAACTGCTGGACGAAAATGCATATCCTCAGCAACCATGAGAATAGTACCAGCGCGCTTTGCCGAGACAATCATACTGTCCGCGTCCGTTAGATTCGTGGCGATTGGCTTTTCAACAAGGGCATGTTTGCCCGCGCCAGCCACCATTTCAACCGCCTGTCTGTGTATGTCATGGGGGAGAGCCAATGTGAAAGCTTGAACGCGAGGATCAGCAACCGCGTGCTCCAACTCAAGAAAATAATCATCGGCGCCGACAGCATGAGCGAGACGGGCCGTCTTTTCAGGATTGCGCCCGCATACAAAGAGACGCACATGAGGGCTAGCCATCCTGAGATAACGAAGGTGAACCCCGCCCCATCCGGTCCCTACTACGCAGATCCCCACACTTTTTGTCACTATCGCTGGAGCCGCTGGAGGCTTAACCTTACGGCCGCGGTCTACCATCTCGTACTCGATAGTTCTCGCGATCTCTTCTTCTGTAGCTCCCGCTTCTTCAAACGTAGTTAACGCGATATTTGCAGGAGGAGCTGGTCTGAGTTTGTCACGCAACCTTTTCGCGAAATCAAAAACACCTGAAACAATGAGCACTCTCCGTGAAAGCTTCCACAGGCGTGGACTGGATTGATTGCCCGTAACGTCAGAAAAGAGTAACGGCCTTGCATTTCGAGGTTCGGTTGTCAGTCGGGATTCGATTACCCGCGCGACATATAGTCGACGATCGCCGCTTGGTATCCTGGTCTCAACTTTACAAAAAAGAACGCGTAAGGCCCCTTCGACAAATGGAATGTGGTGCTCATCTTCTGTAATTCGCAGGCCAACCGTTTTAGCCTTTTCGGGTTCGCGCCGCCGCATTCTTAATAACCGGATAACCAGGTTGCGTGAACTCAATGGCATCACGTTAATTGCGAACTGTCCCGTCTGAGCTATCGCAGGCTCGATGGAGTGCATTCGATTTGGATTGATGACGACTAGCGGCGGGGATAGTGAGACTTGCGCAAACGACGCGGAAACGAAAATTTCCACTCCAGTTGTTCCGTGAGCGCTAAGAATGCCGCAAACAGATTGGACACGCGTATCCCATATTGTTCTGCCTTCCAAGCGCATCAGTCTCGAAGATCGGAAATCAGCAAATGCCGCAGATGCGACCTACGAGAGTCTAGATGGGCCTCGATGATATCAGCCACAAATATGGTGTGATCGCCGGATTTTTCGCTGTGTCGAACAACACAGCCTGTCGTCGCCAATGCCCCAGTCAAGAAAAGGAAACCCGCCGAGCTCGTATAGAGATCGAGCTGCGCACACTTATCAGACTCTCTACCAGAGACGGAGCCACACATCATCGCGATCTGGTTTTGACGTTGATTAAGCACGGCCAGCGAGAATCGTCCAGTATCCTCAAGCATCGAGTGCGTAAGCGCACCCGGTGCAATACCCACCCAAAGAGCTGTTGGATGGTGGGCTACTTCGGAAAAGAAAGATACCGTCATGGCATTCAAACGCTCTCGAGTCTTAACGAGAACAAGGCCGACGGCACTATCTAATATACTACCTGTGATATAT
>JBKPQV010000800.1:0-13482 GCA_046734235.1 Acidobacteriota bacterium | reverse complement strand
GCGAGGGACAGTGTCGTAATACGACAAATGTAGCGCCCTGAGATTCGTTGAAGCACGCTACGAACAGAATTAGGAATTGTCTGCATAATTTCTCCGCTTGAGAATTGGAAAAGGGTGTCTTTATTGAAAACAGTAAGGACTGTTGCGGTCAAAACTTAGTCGCGGCGATGAATTACTACCAGCGGTCGTAGCGGGAGTTGTTGACTAGATTCGGCGCTGCAGTCAGCAAAAAACCACTAACCTCGAAAGGCTAGTGGGTTTTGCTCGATCCCGTTCTTATGCTCGAGGTCAGACTGACGGTGTTTCTTCAAAAGGCAAATCAGGTTGGAAGCCTCGATCTCGTCCAGCCACATAAAGTCGCATCGCAAGCCAGAGAATTCCAAGGGCCAATCCAATCCAGATGACGGCCCAGAAGATCGCCGGGATCCCTGTAACACGCGCCATGTTCACAGCATCCGTTTGAACTGGAAGAGAAAATGGTGCCGAAAGGAAGAAGACGGTTTTCAGATCAAATAGTGCATTTAGAACACATTGCACGGCGAGAAAACTAACGAAGAAACTGGCAACTTTGGCACTCGCAAATCTCGCAATCAAAACCAGGCCAACTGAGATAAACAATCCGGCAAATAGGGTGAAGGGAATTCCTGACCAGTAGCCATTAAACAAGGGCTTGAAGAGACCATAGATCATCGTCAAAGCAAAGATCAGTAACCCTGAACCCAACAAGACGAAACGCGCTTGCACTGACTTTCGAATCAGAATTAACAAGAGTGCGCCGAACGCCATCGAGCCGAGATAGCCAGCGCTGGAAATCAAGACCTGCGATATCAATCCACCTTGAGTCGTGTATGTCTCTCCGCTGCTGTTAGTCGCTACGCTTAAACTGCTAACTGAATTTCCCGTAAGCAACGCCGCTATTGCATGCCCGCCTTCGTGGATGAAGGTCACGAAGATCCGGAAAGGGTACGCGAGTATTTCGGCGTAGGGTATGAACCAAAGAAGCACCGAAATCGTGGCTGCAGCTAATAGTGTTAACGCTTGTGGGCGGGCATCTCTTGATAGGCTAACTCTCATTTTCAAACTCTCCAGGAATCGAGCTAGTTTTTGTCTGGCCTTATTTTAAATCCGGCGCAGCCAAAAACTAAAGGTCGAGTTGAATAACGCACAATTGCCGGCATATGTTCCAAACAGGCTTTTAACCTTCGATTTCTCGTTGATAATCACCTGATTTTCCGCCAGTCTTACTTTCCAGGACGATATTGGTGATTTTTATCCCCTTATCCAAAGCCTTGCACATGTCGTAAATAGTCAAAGCTGCCACGGAGACAGCAGTCAGCGCTTCCATTTCGACGCCAGTTTGAGCGTTAGTGGAGACTTCAGCTTTCAAAGATACTCCACTCTCTTCAAGCCTGGCCTGAACGTCTATATGCGTTATGGGTAACGGATGACAAAGCGGAATAAGGTCAGATGTTTTTTTGGCAGCCATTATTCCAGCCAAACGGGCCGCTTCAAGCGGGTTTCCTTTTGGAGTGCTTTGCCGAGCGAGCGCCGCGACCGTGTCAGGTTTCATGACGACGTGTGCTGAAGCGACTGCTCTTCGGGAACTTATTTCTTTTCCACCCGTATCCACCATTCGGATTCGGCCTTGTTCATCGACGTGTGACAGCTGTTTCATCGTGAAAAGTAGATAACACAATTGTTGTCGAAGCAAGTCTGAACCTCGACAGACCGCACCTGTTCGGTCTATTTTTATCAGCACTCAAGGTTCTGCCAAGTCTCATTTTTATCGGTCGCACTTATCAAACGGAGTATTGGTTTCAAAAATAGGCCTGGATGAATCCGCTTCATCAGGCTCGTCCGTAGAATATTCATTAATCAAACAGCCCAACAGGGAGGCCCGATAGTGTTCGAGACAGATAAAGAAGTCCTTGAGTGGTATGAGCGTCAACCCCGCGCCCTATCGAGGGAGTACGTCAACAATATTCGCTGGAAAGACGTTAAGAATTATCCACTTAACGAAGCGTTTGTGCCGGTGCTCTTTTATATGCGAGACATCGAGTACTTCACTGACATGTACTACAGTGAGTTGATGCGTACGCCTACAGGGAAAGATCCTGTCATCAAGCGGTTTATGGATCGGTGGAGCGTCGAAGAGTTGCACCATGGGAACCTGCTTAATCGTTTTCTTGAAGAAGCTGGCTATCCAACTGGAAAGAACTGGCAAGCAGAAGCAATGAAAAGTATTCCGAAGAGTTATTTGATTGGAAGTTGGGTAGCTGATCAAACTTCCAGGCTTTTCGGTTCCCATTTTCATGCCGCGCATATGGTGTGGGGAACGATCAATGAAGTAACGGCAGTACAAGCCTATCGCAAACTTGGTGATCTGGCAGGCCATCCCGTGTTGAAGCAATTAGTGATGGGGATCGTACAGGAAGAGTCGATCCACGCAAGTTTTTACTGGAACATTGCCAGATTGAAATTGGAAGAAAAGAAATTTGCCAGAGGCTTGGCGAGATTCATCATTGCGCGCTTCTGGACGCCTGTAGGGCAGGGAGCAAAACGGGAACACGAAACAAATTACGTTTTGACTACTTTGTTTAAGGGGGCGAATGGTCTAAAGGATTTTAACCGCACAGTAGCTGCAAGAATCGAACGCTTACCAGGATTCGATGGCTTTAACGGTCTAAGTGAGCGAATTGCATCTGGATTACAGATCGTTGATCCCGCCTAAAAAATGTAAGGGGTGGTCGCCATAGCGTCGCCCCATTTTATTATCTAGATCATTTTCCATATCTCATTTGACATTTCTCAATTGTCATTTTCAGACGCTCCGCGCATTACGGACTAGTATCCAACCAAGGTTTGTGAATTCGCGGAGCGTCTGAAAATGACAACTGAGAAATGTCAAATGAGATATGGAAAATAATTGGCTCTTAGGGTAAGCGGACCACCTTCACCAACGAATCTGAATCCGTACCTTTGATGCCTGCCGGAATTACAAACAGCGCAGTCGCTCGCGCGAACGATACAAAGTCAGATGAGCCTCCCCACTTCAAGGGAAACACAACCAGTTGTCCATCATCGTTAGTTGTCAGTTGCGCAGGAAGATAGCTGTCTCGCTCCATCGTCCCTTTAACAGGCTTAGCCAGAACTCCAGTCTCAACTTTCAAATCGGTTTCGTTTGCGCCCTGCATTGCGAGCAACGCTGTCCTAACAAATAGATTGAAAGTAACCGATACTGAAACAGGATTGCCTGGTAGACCGAACACCAGTGTTCCGTTCGGCAAACGAGCAAACACTGTTGGCTTCCCGGGACGGAGTGCGACTTGTTCAAAAAACAATTCAGCACCGAGTTCCTTGAGCGCAGTTTTGGTGAAATCGTAGACTCCCATCGAAACGCCGCCGGATGTAACTACGACGTCGCAGTTTTCAGAGGCCTTGGTAATGGCCTCCTTCAGTGAAGAGGTTTCATCACTAACGAGAGGCAAGCGTGCCACTGATGCACCAGCGCGCGTGGCATATGCGCCAATTGAGTAGTTGTTTGAATCCCTGATCTGATCTTGTCCAGGGGTTTTGTCCACTGCTACCAGCTCGGTTCCAGTTGCCATCACGCTGACTCGAGGATTCCGACCAACTTCAACTTTCGCATACCCGAATGATGCGAGTGCGGCAAGCATGGCCGCATTTATCTGCGCACCCGAACGCAAAACCGTTTCACCCTTAAGAATCTCAGAACCTTGTTTGACGATAGACCTGCCTATTTCGACTCCTTCAAGTAGTTCGACAACGGAGTTGTCTTTGAGCTCGTGAGTGAGTTCAACTTGTTGCACAGCATTCGCTCCGATTGGGACAGGTGCCCCGGTCATGATGCGAACTGCCTCGCCCTCTTTCATTTCGTGATGCCAACCTTTGCCGGCGGCTGACTCACCAACAATCCTTAGGCGGACAGGGGCCGCGCCAGTCTCTTCCGCACGAACTGCGTAGCCATCCATTTGTGAACGGTCAAAAGGGGGTAGGTCTGTATCAGCTACAACGTCCTGGGCTAGGACGCGTCCGAGTGAATCCGGAAGCTTTACGCGTTCGGTACCAAGCGGATGGGCTTGTTCTTTAACGATCTGTATGGCTTCAGCTACGGCAATCATTCTTTGGGGAAATCAAGCTCAAAAAACCGAAAGGCCGGTTTGGACCGGCCTCTCAAGGTTGGCGGAGGCATTCAGCCTCAATTGGTCACTGTCCTCACCCCAGCAACCACATGCGCCGTTGGGTGAATTTTAGTCAAATTATTTTTTCGGTCAATAGGCGAAAACGGTTATTTGTTTTCTAAAACGATTGTTTTTGATGTGCGACCGTACGTAAGTGTACGAAATATTAAGATGAAGCCCCAGTCGGCAAGTGGAAATTTTTATACTTGCATCTGTTTTTGCATGAAGTCTGGTCAACACAATGGCAGCGCCTTGTGTGTTTAGGGGAACACCAAAGACTTGAGTTAGGCAAACTTGACACTCCAACGTGCTTCTCTTAGCATGGCGACGCCTTACGGTTGGCTAAAGCCGCCGGATGTTTGAATCGGACGTGCCACTCAAAGGTTTTTGGACGGATAAACGTCTAATTGTGAACGAAGAGGCGACAGGGCCTTTTCGAACGGCAGGCACGTACGTCAATGGTAGACGGCTTCCCTTACAAGGAAGAGGTTGGGGGTTCGAGTCCCTCCGTGCCTACCAAGTTTGAGATCTCAATTTCAACTTTAGATCTCATAAAAGATTGAAAGCGGATTTGCGGAGTCGTAGTTCAGTTGGTTAGAACGCCGGCCTGTCACGTCGGAGGTCGCGGGTTCGAGTCCCGTCGGCTCCGCCATTTATCTTGGATAGGGTTTGTCCTACTCACTTTTGTGCAGCCTCCATGCGCGCAGTGAGCAACAGCAGTAATCCGTATCAGCACCTTTCCACAACACTAGAAAATCGTCAGGCTTTCTGGCTTTGCGTCGCACGCGCCAAACCCAACTGCGCGAGCGCATGAATCTTCTGAAATTCCGCTGCTGCTCCTACGCTTTCCTTCAACTGCAAATATGCCTGCCCGCGCAAGTATGGTAGCCAGAATTTGGGCGGCTTCTTCGTAGCGAGAGGTTGATTTTAGTTTGTCTTTGCCTGCGCAGGGTTGAATACGCATATTAAAAAGAATGGCGATGATATTTCGATTTGCTGGAACTCCAGGATGTCGATATCTTCGATAGCAACCGGAGCTCTGTCATTTGAAATAGCTTATTAGCAACTGGAAGCTGTCTTGTTTATTGGTGACCATGCTTGATGATGTTAAGGACTATTACCGTGCTTTGTGGGGCGAGCCGTCAAGAGAAGCCTGGTTCTGCATGTTCGGGTGTGAGATCGAACTTTACAAGTGGGATGCCGATGCGAATCCTGAAGCGGTGGCCATCTACGCTACGATTGGCGCTAGCGTCTATCCTCTTGATGGTTTTGACCCAAATCACCGGGTCGAGTTCTTTACAGAATTACTGCCGGTTGAAGATAGGATAGCGAAGCCCTTTTCAATGCTCGCCATGGAGCCAGGATTGTATGGCACTGGTCTCGAGAGGGGTCACGTCCTTACTCATCCTGAACCTTTGTGGCCGGAGACTCCCATGCATAGCTTTCTAATACTGGGCTCCTCTCCCAACGTGCTGCCGTCACTTGAACTAATTGGAGGTCTTCACGTCGAATTCTTACAAACTGCGCCGGTTTTTCCGTCGGAAGTCAAATTCATTCGAGAGAATGGATCCGAGGCTTTAATGCAACTGTGGAGGGTCGAACGGGTGGAGTTTTGGAATCCCTATCGATTACCGAACCCGCCAGAGTAAGCCATGCCTTCAAGGATAAAACGATGGGACGTCAAATAGTATTCTATCTTGCACCGTCAGATATGCTGGAACTGGAATTTCGGCTAAAGAAATGCGGAGAAGTACTGATTCTCCACAGCCGTTCCGATAAACCGAAACCTCGTATCGTTGAGAGCACGGACTTCAAGGAGAGCGGTCACCAGTGGCTGTTTTTTTACCTGGTACAGCCAGATGATTTGTCAGCCATAAATTTGGAAGAGGTTCCGGAACAGCGTTACTGGTCAATTGACGAATTGAGCTCGCCGGTCGTGGAACTTACACGAGGTTACTTCGACGGAAAAATATTAAGGCGCGGCAGGCTCTATTACACTCACGGCTTCTACGGAGAAGACGATCTTTGGGTCGAGAAGCCCGAGCCTTTTAAGTCCTGGGCGAAACGACTACTGTCCGTAACCCGCAGGACACTAAAACTCGATCGTGACGTTTCGGCATACGTCGGACCGGAGGCTGAGACGCTTAAGGAAAAAGGCGTCGTGTTCACCGCTCTTTAACATTGAGAGTAAGACTGTAGCATTAAAAAGATGGAGTCGGCACGTGTCAGTAGACAACCCCAATGTGGTCGATTTTATCAGTATCGAACAAAACACTGGGAGGGCTGTACTTACGATCGCAGACTTCCCTGGCATGAAGACAGTGACGAACATCTCGAGTCATTAAGGGAAAAACTGAACACATATTTACAGTTCATAAAATGTGGTGAGTTACTGGAGACGTATCCCAAAGCTAAGGATCGTGATGTCATCATTAATGTTGCAGGGAAGTTTCCGCTGACCGAAGAGGCAGCGGAATTTTACAGAAACGCAGGTTCGATCAACGACAGAATGGGAATCGGGCTTCGATTTGAATTACTGAAGCCTTCGGCGAAAGATATCTCATCCGAGACGAAACCAAGCTAGACCTTCATCTTCCTGGATCCACTGATCAGTTGGGTGGAGTTTCTGCTGATGAAGTGGTGTCATTCATACTGGACGTGGCTGTTTACTCTTACCGCAAGGATGTGCGTTGCAGAGTAGGTGCAACGATTCCGGAAACGGAACTCATGTCTGTAGAATGGGGACCGAAAGCGTTGCGCATCGACGAACTCCGAGGAGAACCTGAGGAACTCTCGGTGTTGTCGGTCGGAGATCAACGCGTGGAGCTGCTTTGGCTTTCGGGCCTTGAGTATTAGGGCCAACCGCTCACTTGTTCCGCAGACCCTTGATATACCTTTGCACCTGTTCGGTCGGCCTGATGGCGGTCACGTCGGTGGTTGCCGGCGACAGATTTAGACTTTCTGCGAAGGATTCACTGTGGAACTTCTTGCGCGCTATAACTGACGGAGCCTTGTAGTCGAAGACCAGAGTCTCACACTCCAGTGCGTAGGCCGGAATGCTTTTCCCGTCCGACGTTTTATAACTGCTAATTCTTCTCCCCTTGTCGCAGTTGGTTTGCACGAGGGTGTCTATTTCCTCCACCCTGAGGGCGAGGTCATCTTTTGTCAATCCGTACGCTTTGAGTTCCTCCTCGTCATACTCGTAATAGTCGAAACCTTCGAGCGTGTATCTTCCTTCTTCGCCCTCGACAATCGCCACCTTGCCTTTTACGCCTGCGCCGGGGTCAAGCTGAATTGGCGCAGTAAATTTGCCCAGCTCTTCCTTCTTATTCTCAAAATCGAAGAGAACCTGTGAAAGAGGTGGCGCCGTGGGGGACGGGGAAGCCGCTGTATTGGAGTTCGTACGTTTCGTATTGGCAAACTTACAACCGAACACGATGGCCAATACCAACAGCAGAATCGGCAACTGTGAGCTCTTCTTACCCTGCATAGAATCTCCTTCAACAAAACATTGTATCTGCGGACAACAACACGCCGCCTTCGTGGTAATGCGGAGATTAGAAATCGAAGAACACTAATCCAGCCCCTGATCGGGCTCTCACATCGGCGTGTTACTCATCGCGTTAGAAAGGGCGATGGGCCATGGCAGGCACCGGCCCACAAAAGCTTTTTCTGGGTAGAGCGTAGATGTGGCCGGCAGGCCCAGAGAGTAGTTGGGAAGATGCGGAAGTGTCAACGTTGTCGCACGATCTTTTGTTGATAGTCCTGTTCTAAAAAATTGAATCGTTCCTCTCCTATTGACATTCTGTAGGAGACGCATCATGCTCTTTCCTACAGAACGTCTGTAGGAGTCAAGACTTGAAGAAAAGACAGACTAATCTCCTGCAAGGAACGCTTGATTTGTTGGTGCTTAAAGCGCTGGCTCTCGAACCCTTGCACGGACTGGGAGTGGCCCAACGCATTAACCAGATTACGCAGGGCACATTCAATGTAAAGCCTGGTTCACTTTTTCCGGCATTACATCGCCTGGAGCAGGCAGGGTGGCTCAAATCTTCCTGGGGTGAATCACAAAACAACCGACGAGCCAAATACTATCGCCTCACTAAAGCGGGAGAGCGTCAACTCAAAACTGAAAGTCAGGACTGGCAACGGATCTCGCTGGCCATTACGAGCGCCCTTCAGGAGACATAAGCATGCCTATCCTTCCCCGTCTCCGCAGCCTTTGGCGTAATCTCATTTACAAGGACCGAGTTGAACGCGAACTTAATGAAGAGATCCGGGTTTATCGCGAGCTGCTCATTGAGACGAAGCTCAAAGAAGGTCTCACGCCACTTGAAGCGAGGCGACTCGCACTGATTGAGTTAGGTGGTGAGGAGCAGCTCAAGGAAAAATGCCGAGATGTGCGCGGCACGCGTGCAATTGCGGGCCTTTGGCAGGACCTCCAGTATGCGTTCCGTTTACTTTGGAAGCGTCCGGCCTTTACATTTGTTGCGACAATCACGCTGGCTCTTGGCATCGGCGCCAACAGCGCAATCTTCAGCGTCGTCAACGCGCTACTGTTGCGTCCACTGCCCTATAAGGACGCTAATCGACTGGTGCTGCTCACGAGACTGGATCCGCAGCGACAATCACCCAGCACCTCCGACTCCATACCGAAGTTCAACGCAATCAGAGATCAAAGTCAGGTTTTTGAGAGCCTCGCCGCGGTTGCCGAGGACACCTTTAACTTAACCGGACGCGACACACCGGAACAACTTCGCGGGGCCAGAGTATCTGGTGATCTTCTTCAAGTTTTGGCTGTACAACCTCATCTAGGTCGCAAATTTTTCCCCGACGAGGATCGGCCTGGTGGAGCCCGCGTGGCGATGCTGAGTTACAACTTGTGGCGCCGCGTCTTCAACGCGGACCTGAATGTTGTAAACAGCACTATC
Source organism: Acidobacteriota bacterium (assembly GCA_046734235.1). Classification (GTDB taxonomy): domain Bacteria; phylum Acidobacteriota; class Blastocatellia; order Pyrinomonadales; family Pyrinomonadaceae; genus PSRF01. Next base: position 4,349 of record JBKPQV010000800.1, on the reverse strand, counting down.
GAGCTTGACGGGCAAGGTTTCACAGTTGTAGGCGTCCTTCCGGCCAGCTTCAAGTTTCTCGATGAACACTTGGATGTATGGCTGCCCAGAGCTTTTGAACCGAGCTATTTTGCGCCCGATAGTATCAATTTGGGAGCTACTTATTTGAGCGTAGTGGGTCGGCTAAAGCCAGGAGTTGAACTGGTCCAAGCGCAATCCGAACTCGCTAACATCAGCACTCGCTACCGGCAGGATAACCCACTTAATAGTGACATAGCAGGCGACTCTAGCATCACGCCATTGCAACAGGTGGTGGTGGGTGAAGTCCGGAAATCCCTTTTGGTAACGTTCGGGATCGTCGGACTTGTTCTGCTGATTGCATGCGCAAACGTGATGAACCTACTGCTCGTTCGTGCTTCAGCTCGTCGTCGCGAATTCGCTGTGCGCACGGCGTTGGGAGCCACCAGGGTGCAGTTGATCAGACAGCTTGTCACCGAGAGCTTGTTGCTGTTTTTTCTTGGTGGAGCAGGCGGCATACTGATCGCTTATATGGGAATCAGGTTACTGGTGTCTCTGAAACCAGACGCGGTACCACGTCTCGATGAGATCGGATTGGATGCTGGAGTCCTTTGCTTCACCCTCGCAGTATCGTTTGTGACCGGACTGATCTTCGGACTCGCGCCTGCGCTGCAATGCTCGGAGATCGATCTCAACGAAGGGTTGAAAGAAGGAGGGCGTTCAGGAGGGAGCGACCTGCGAGGTAATCGCATTCAGCGCGTTCTTGTTGTGGCCGAGATAGCACTTGCTCTGATAGTGCTGGTTTGTGCCGGCTTGTTGGCGAGAAGCTTTTTGCATCTCCGTGAGAGCAACGCTGGCCTCGATTATCACAACATTCTGACGATGGCACTTTCCCTTACGCCAACGCGTTACCCGGAATCCTATCAACAGACGAAGTTTTATGATCAGACCATCGAGCGCGTGCGCAACCTTCCGGGAGTTACTGATGTGGCCGCCACCTCAACGCTTCCCCTGTTGGGTCCATCCGGACACTTTCGCGTTTACATCGAAGGTGTACCGGATCCCGGGTCGGAAAAAGTGCCAAGGGTTCCCGGCAGAAGTGTTAGCAGCGACTATTTTCAACTGGTGAAAATTCCTTTGGCCGCGGGAAGAACATTCATCGAAGACGATCATGAAAAGTCTGCAAAAGTAGCAGTTATCAATGAGAGCTTTGCGCGCCGTTTTTGGCCAGGTGAAAATCCCCTCGGGAAAAGGTTCGCTTATTCGACCAGCAGAATACTTTGCGAGGTCATTGGCGTAGTCAAAGATACAAAGTTCAGGCTTTCAGATACCGAAACTCGCGATGAGATGTATTTTCCCGCTTCACAGAGATCCAGACTTAGCATGAGCCTGATGGTGCGAACTAGCATCGAACCCTTGAGTCTCGCGCCGGCCATCCAAAAGGAAGTTCTTAACCTCGATAAAGATCAAGCGGTGACAGAAGTCGAAACACTTGAGCAGGCAGTCGGCAACTCGATCGAGCAGTCTCGATTGACAATGTTTCTGCTCGCGATTTTTGCGTTCGTCTCTCTGACTCTCGCGTCGATCGGCATCTACGGAGTGATGGCTTATACGGTTGAGCAACGCAGGCGTGAAATAGGTATTCGCATGGCACTGGGCGCACGATCCCTGGACGTGTTGCGACTCGTGGTCAGGAAGGGAATGAGTCTGGCGCTTGTAGGCGTCGCAATAGGTTTGGTGGCAGCCTTTGTTTTAACTCGCTGGATGGCAACTCTATTGTTCGAAGTAGCGCCCACTGACGCGGTGACCTATGTGATGGTGTCTTCAGGATTGTTGGCGGTTGCTTTACTTGCAAGCATCATCCCCGCACGCCGTGCAACTAGAGTTGAGGTGCTAGTTGCGCTGCGCGATGAGTAGTGGCTCGGCAATCTTAATTCGAAATCGTCGAATTTTTCCAGCTTCATCGTGTTATGCAATCGGTGTAATCTCCGGACGGGATTGTTTTAGTCATGCCAAAATTCGTTCAGGCTAAGGTTTATCCTGCTAGCGTGTGACCCTCTATCGTTCTCATGATTGAGGCTTTTGCTGGATTTTGAAAGGGCAGCCTCCTCACCGTCGGCTGTAGGATGCAGAACCAATTCCCTCACACTCTAAAGACCCGCTGACAGTTTCTTGTGAATGAGCTAGTTGGAGGCCGTCTCTTCGCGGCCTCTTATATCACCTTCAGTCGAGCGGAAAATGGATCGAAAAGGTCTGAATCATCCGTTGGACCTTTGCTGCTGGTAAAGCCTCGATAGCCCGCGATACGTTTCACGCCCTTTTACCACTAATCAATGCTGGAGCTTATTTTCGAACAAGAATGAAGATTTGGGTCTCCAGGATTCCGACCAGAAGCGAGGTAACGCCATCATGCCAAGCACCAACTCATCGAGACAATTTCGATCCATTTATCTAACCCTAGTTGTAACGATACTCCTGGCAATCGCCGGCACAGCCACCCTCGCTGACGGTCCTTCAGACGTTACAATTCCACGTGTTCCTAATCCTCAACCCAGTCCCGATCTGCTGAACCTTCCCGGCGATTTACGTGCGGTTCCTGTACCTACTCCATCGGGACTAAACGATATAGTTCGCGACCCTGCCATGGCGCGAGCATTGGGTAAGGCGCTCTTCTGGGATATGCAAGTCGGAAGCGATGGTGTACAAGCGTGCGCCAGTTGTCATTTTCGGGCTGGGGCAGATCCAAGATCGAAGAACCAACTCAGCCCGGGCTTAAAACATATGCCCGAAGCTGATCTACTTTTTTCAAACGGTCGCGGTCCTAATTATCAACTCAGCGCAGCGGATTTCCCCTTCACGCGACTTGCCATTCCGAATCTTCGCGGCGCACTTGATACCACCACAGATAGCAACGATGTCGTTTCGTCGCAGGGGATCCATCATCCGGCTCCAGTCAAGGATCCGCTTGGTTTCCTTGTCGGTTCGTCAAATACGCGTCGAGTGGAACCGCGCAACACGCCGACCGTCATTAACGCTGTCTTCAATCATCGACAATTTTGGGATGGGCGCGCTGAGAACATTTTTAACGGCGTCAACCACCTTGGCCAGCGCGATCCAAGCGCAAAAGTATTTCGCGCCGACGATCCCAAAAAGCCTGTCGAAGTACGCATCGAACTAAGCAACGCAAGCCTTGCCTCACAAGCGGTGGCGCCGATCGTCAGCGATCTTGAAATGGCCATTCCGGGACGCACTCAACTTGATGTCGCTCTCGCGCTAGCAAAAGGGCAACGCGACAACGGCAAGAGGCTCGACAGTGTTCGGCCTTTAAACGGACAGTTGGTTTCGCCCTCTGACAGCGTCCTCGGCTCAATGAGCCGATGGCCTAACAAAGGTCTGGCGTTCAATCGATATGACGACATGATCAAGACTGCCTTTTATGAAAAATGGTGGAGGTCAAAGATGTTGATCCGGGTTAACGCTGACGGAAGCAAAACCCTGATCCCTAAAAACAATGGTGATTGTGGGGAAGGACTATGCAACGAGAATGAGTACTCGCTGCTGCAATACAACTTCTCGTTCTTCTTTGGAATCGCGATCCAGCTCTACGAAGAAACGTTGGTCTCAGATGATACTCCCTGGGATCGCTTCCGCCGTGAACATCCGCAAGCAGCCGATCCAGCATTAAATCCCTGGATGAATACGTCGCCAACGCATATAAGCCGGCTGGCTTTATTCGGTGCCGCACTGTTTAACGATCGCACCCGTGGGGCAACCAACGTGCGTTGTTCAAATTGTCATGAGTCGAACGAGCTGACCGACAATTCGGTGCGGCGCGTGAATCTTGCTGTCAACGGACCAGTCAGGAATCGAGACGGCAACATCATCGATAAGGGTTTCAATAATATAGGCATCCGTCCTACCAACAACGATCTGGGTGTTGGTGCAAGCGACGTGTTTGGCAAACTTTCACTTGCGTCGCGTCGTTTCCCGACAGGGTTTTCAGGAGCCATTAACAAGCCATGCACCACGGCAACCGTTGCGACCGACTGTCCGGCGACGTTTACCTGCATGACAAATTTCTGCGCATGGGACGGAACCATCCTCAGCAAAGGCTTCGGCACCGAGGGCGCTTTCAAAGTTCCTTCGCTCAGAAATGTAGCTCTGACTGCGCCGTACTTTCACGATGGCGGCACTCTTACTTTGCGTGAAGTGGTTGAGTTATATAGCCGCGGCGGTAATGTGGCGCCCATTGCCGCACTCGATGGCACACCTATCGAACCATTAGGAGTTCCATTGTTAACGTCTGATGAGATCGATGCGATTGTGGCTTTTCTGGAAGCGCTTACTGATGA
>JBKPQV010000799.1:0-17277 GCA_046734235.1 Acidobacteriota bacterium | reverse complement strand
GAGGTTCTGTTCGGCTCCAACAATGTTGGCAAGGAAATTGGGCCATATAAGATCGACAGACTTCTTGGGTTCGGCGGCATGGGCGAAGTTTATCTGGCGGAAGACCAGAGACTTGAGCGCCAGGTCGCGTTGAAGATCTTGCCGGCCTACTTTTCGGATAATAGTCGACTGAATCGTTTTCGCAAGGAAGCTCGGGCAGCTTCAGGACTCAATCATCCAAACATCATCACGATTTATGAAGTTGGTGAACAAGATGATCTTCATTTCATAGCTACCGAGTTTATTGAAGGTGAAACTCTACGCGAATTAATTAGCCGCAACGAACTGACGGTTGAACGGTCTTTGGATATTGCGGAACAGGTTTGCAGTGCGTTGGTCGCTGCTCACGACGCAGGAATCATCCATCGTGACATTAAGCCGGAAAACATCATGTGCCGTCCCGACGGCATCGTGAAGTTACTCGATTTCGGCATCGCCAAACTCATTGAGGGAACCAACGGACACACACAATTAAATTCCACTGAAACCGAAGTTGGTTCAATGCTCGGAACAGTGAATTACATGTCTCCGGAACAAGCTCGTGGTGTGACTGTTGATGAGCGCACCGACGTCTGGAGCATGGGTGTCGTTATCTACGAAATGGTGACTCACCAATTGCCGTTCTCAGGGGCTACTCGTCTTGATACGTTGGTGACAATCCTGGAGCGAAACCCACTGCCAATGACTTGCTCTCCCGCTATCCAGTCGTTAGTCGAAAAGTGTTTGGCCAAAGATCCCGAAGCACGGTTTCAGAACTCATATGAGCTCTTAACAGCGCTTAAGAATGTAAAAGTCAATCAGTCAATCAAAGTTCGGGAAATGGGTTCCCAATCCCGATTGTTTAACCGGATTGCCATTCCTTTGGTGATCGTGTTGTTGATTGCAATGGTTTCCGTATTTTGGTATCGACGGAATTTGCGACGCCCAAGCGATGAACCTCGCTCTGCAGCTGAGGTGCGTAAACTCTATTCCGATATGACGGAATCAGAGCGACTCAGTTTCGTTGACGAGCAAGAGCAGCGTATCTCGATGCTGATGGGTGAGCGTCCGTCGAAACTCAATGCCGATGCCCTCCACGCTATAAAGAGTCGCGTGGACAAGTACGCTGAACGCGCTACCGTCAACGATAAGGGAAAACCACTGTCCGTCGTTTTCGAGCGCGCTCAGCCATTCCTGCCTCTTATCGGACGATCCTTTAAAGAGAGAAAAGTACCGGTGATTCTCGGTGTCTACTTAGCGATGATTGAATCGGAATACCAGGTTTGTTTTGAGAATCCGATTGGTTCGAAAGGACTGTTTCAGTTTATGCCGGGCACGGCTGCTCACTATGGAGTTTCGAAACAAGAGATGTGCGACGCGGACAAGATGACACCAGCGGCGGCTCACTATCTTGCCGATCGAATGGCTGAGCTCGGTGATGATGCTCAGAGCCTGACCCTGGTCCTGTTGAGCTACACCACAGGAGAGGATTGGGTACGTTCGACCCTGCGAAATCTTCGAGAGAAGGGAAACTACGACCGCAATTTCTGGACTATGTTTGACCAGCGAAATACGCTTGGATCTGAATTCGCACAATCTGTGGCTGGGTATGTACCCAGTTTCTTCGCGGCCGCAATTGTTGGCGAAAACCCCAGGACGTTTGGTATTGATTCTGAACCACTGACTGTCATTGCCGGTGAGCCACAGCGGTGATTGGGTGACGGGGCGAATGTGGATTTGGGATTTCGGATTTCGGGATTTGGGATTTCGGATTTCTGATATTGAGTGAGATTTGAAATTAGCTGAGCGCAACCAGTCACGAAATCCGAAATCCGAAATCCGAAATCCCAAATCCGAAATCCCAAGTCCCAAATCCCAAATCCGTCTTCGCCCCGTCGCCCTAGTGTTTGACGAAAATGTTCTCGCGATCGTGGGCCGGTTGTGGTGGGGGTTGATTTGAACTTGCTGGAGTCGTCATGTTTGTCATGACAGTCTCAGCCGAGTAAATACCGGACACGCGCATCTTGAATTCATCGGGGTTGGTGGCGTTGTGAAGCGCCTCTTCTACTGAAATCAATCCGGATTGCAACAGGTGGAACAACGACTGATCAAAAGTTTGCATGCCGTATTGTGAAGTTCCCGCCGCGATAGCCTCACGAATCATATAAGTCTTTTCCTCGTTGATGATGTGATCGCGGATGAAGGCGGTTGAGACAAGCACTTCGATAGCCGGCACGCGTCCTGCGCCTTTCGCTGCACGCACCAATCGCATCGAGATTACGGCTTTCAAAATTCCTGCCAACTGAATTCGAACAGACTTTTGTTGATGTGACGGAAACGACGAAACGATACGCGTAATAGTTTCAGTGGCATCAAGTGTGTGTAGAGTCGAGAGCACCAGGTGACCTGTTTCCGCCGCTGTAAGTGCTGTCTCAATAGTTTCGTGGTCGCGCATTTCACCTACGAGAATGACGTCCGGATCCTGTCGCAAAGCACCGCGGAGTGCTTCCGCAAAAGAACGAGTATCGACGTCCACTTCACGCTGGGTGACGAAGGACATCTTGTCGCGATGTAAAAACTCTATTGGGTCTTCGATGGTGACGATGTGACCACTACGTGAAGCATTGATGCAATCGATCATTGCTGCCAGCGTTGTTGACTTACCAGATCCTGTGGCGCCGGTCACGAGAATCAGGCCTCGACGTTCCTCGGCAACCTTTTCAATAACAGGAGGCAGTCCTAACTGGGCAGCACTCTTTGTATGATCGGGAATGACACGCAGCACGATGCTCACGGTCCCGCGCTGTTGGAAGATATTTGCGCGGAAACGACCCAGACCTTGGACACCGTAGGCGATGTCTACCTCAGATACCTCTTTAAACCTCTGCTTTTGCCGGTTAGACATCATCGAAAATGCCATGTCCAGCGTGTCTTCTGGTTTCAGACGTGGTGCATCGGCGACAGGGTGAAGTTCGCCACCAATTCGCATAACGGGGAAGGCACCGACCTTTAGGTGGAGGTCGGAGGCGGCGTGTCCGGATGCAATTCGCAGAAGATCGTCAATTTTGGCGGCCATGAAGTACTTACAGACCTTTCGTAGCAGAGTCGGGAGGTTAGATTTGTTGAAGAATTTCGCACCGGATGGGGTGCTTGGATTCTGATCGGGGCGACGCGATCCCTGAGAACGCGCAGGCTTGAATATAGCCTGCTGGTAATCAGACCGTCAATAACTTCCAACAGGGAGGGGCGCAACCCTTAATACGGAACAGGAGCAGCGTCAGGCTTTGAAGTGTCCGATATGCTTCAGAGGCTCTTGCAAAATTCTCGACTCCGGAGAAATGCAATGTTTGTTTAAACATCTACTCCTCCGGAGTGAGGAAATGATTTTTGCAAGTGGCTAAAGCATATCGGACACTTCTAAGCCCGACGCTGCGGTCCTGCTGTGTATTTCAGTGTTTTCAGAAGGACGGAGGAGCCGGAGGTGGAGCAAAGTCGGTCCTGGGCCTGGAGGTGAGCAAGCGCTTAACCAATAGAAAACAACCAATTGCGGCGCCGAGTGCAAGAACGTAACTTACTATTCGGAGTTCAATCGGTAGGTCTTCGGGTATCTCCTCCCCATTTGCGACGGTGACAATCGCGTAAGTAATGCCGATTCCAAAGACGACAAAGAGCTCAGCCCCTAACCAGGCACCGATTCCCATCAGACTCCACGCGACAGGACTTCGCTTACGTTCTCTCGCCAGTTGAGACATCATTTTTGGAATTCGCCAGAAGATAAAATAGAGCTCAAGCATAAAGGGCTCCTTTTGCTAGAAGTTGCGCAAAGAAAAAATGGGCCAGAAATCAATCTGGCCCACTCGAAAACCTGTGAAGTTGAGCTTTATTCGCTCGGGGCCGTTTGATACGAGAGTACGGGTTCATTGGTGCTGGATGTTTCGATTGCACCCGAATACCCGTTATTACTTGAAGAACTTTTCGGTTCGTTAACGTAGGTGAGCCAGTCGCCTGGTGCGGGGCGTTCACCTTTCGTTATTTCAAAGAAGGCCTTTTGAATCTTAGCCGTAATCGGTCCCCGTCCGCCAGTACCAACTGTAATTCGGTCAACGGAGCGAATCGGGGTGATCTCGGCTGCCGTACCCGAAAAGAACAATTCGTCTGCCACATACAAAGCCGCACGTTGAATTGTCCGTTCCTTAACAGTGATGCCCAGTTCGTGGCAAATCTGAACCACGCTGTCACGGGTTATTCCCGGAAGAATTGAGGACGAAAGGGGTGGTGTTAGTACAACATCACCGGCAACCATAAAGATGTTCTCGCCAGAACCTTCAGAAACGTAGCCGCGATCGTCGAGGGCGATGCCCTCGGCAAAACCGTTCAGTAGCGCTTCCATCTTAATTAGCTGGGAGTTCATATAGTTTGCGCCGCTCTTGGCCATCGCCGGCATTGAGTTGGGCGTCAGGCGATTCCATGTCGATACGCAAACATCAACACCTCGCTCGATTGCTTCATCGCCAAGATATTTACCCCAATCCCAGGCACCGATGTAGCAAGCTAACGGATTCGGGAAAGGGTTCACGCCGAAGGCTGGATTCTCTTCATCGAGGCTGCGAAAAAGGATTGGCCGGATATAGCATTGAGCCATGTCGCTGCGCTTAACAAGTTCGACGGCGCCATCACATAGTTGATCCAAAGTCCAAGGGTGATCCATGCGGTAGATCTTTGCTGAGTTCACCAGCCGTTGCATGTGTTCTCGTAAGCGAAAGATCGCCGGACCGTTTTGGGTTGAATAGCATCTGATTCCCTCAAAGATGCTTGAGCCGTAATGCAATACGTGCGACATCACATGCACGCGCGCGTCGTTCCACTTGATAAATTCGCCGTTGTGCCAGACGACATCACAAATCCGCGGAGTTGCAATGTCCTTCGTTTTGCCCTCTTTAGAGAACATATGAATACTCCTTCAAAGCTTCAAAAACTTAAACAATAATGCCTGACTTAACTCAATAATTGGTCCTTTTTACGCCTGTAAGTGGACACGGCACAATACAGTAGTTGCACTTTGCTTTGCAAGATGGCTTGCTCCCCGGAAGTGGCGTTACGTAACATCGAAACCAAGTGCGCTACACCGTTAAAAGCATTAAATACCAACGCCTTCCAAGAAACACGCTAAACCAACATAAAAGGTGTGTTTTAATTACGCTTTTCGTACTTGCAACCCTGCTAACTGGGTGTCATAAGCCAAAAATGAACGAACCAAACCAGCCAGCAACTCAATCAAATGATCCCCTGTCGATTCACTACCGCGCGATCGCTGTCGATATGCATGCCGACACCGTGCAGCGGGTTCTCGATGAAAATGTCGACTTGCAGCAACAGTTAGGTGACGGTCATTTCGACGCAGTGCGAGCAAAAAGGGGCGGCTTGGATGCGCAATTCTTTTCGATCTGGGTTGAGCCGCAACTATTTGGTGGTGGTGGGGCGCGCGCAGTAAAACGGGCGGACGATCAGATTGCGGCTGTTCGCGCCTTACCGGAGCAGCATCCGGAAACCTGGCAGCTCGCAACTACCGCGGCCGATGTTCGCAAGGCGGCGACGGATGGGAAGATTGCGGCGTTGTTGGGACTCGAAGGTGGCTATGCAATTGATGAGAAGCTGGAGAACATTGAGCGCTATTACAAAATGGGCGTTCGCTACATGTCTCCAGCCTGGAGCGTGAGTACGAGTTGGGCCGGCTCATCGGGCGACGATGTGGGAGCTGCCAGGGGGCTCAACGAATTTGGACACAGCGTTATTAGAGAAATGAATCGACTGGGGATGATGGTGGATGTCTCGCATGTATCGGACAAAACATTCTGGGACATCGTGAACACTTCGACTAAGCCAGTAGTTGCGACGCACTCGGCCTGTCGAGCGATCGCGGACGTGCCCCGCAATCTAACGGACGAGATGATTCTTGCACTTGCTAAGACTGGTGGAGTGGTGAATGTGATCTTTTATCCGGAACACATCGAACCAGGCTGGAGTCTGAAGAAGAAACAACTCGACGCGGAAATCGCTCCCCTGGTTCAGCAGGCATCAGAGAGCGAGCCTGGCGACGCTGTGCATAAGAAGTTGGCACGCGATCGAGTTCGGCAGGAACAGTACTCGCGTCGTTTACCTCCCGTAACAGTTTCTCGGATCGTTGATCATATCGATCACATAGTGAAGTTGGTTGGGATCGACCATGTAGGAATTGGTTCTGATTTTGATGGCGTGCAGGCGACTCCAGTTGATCTTTCAAATGTAGCTGATTTGCCAAACCTCACTGCAGAGTTGTTGAAACGTGGTTATTCGGAAAGCGACGTTGACAAGATCCTGGGTGGGAACATGTTGAGAGTTATGGAAGCGCAAAGTAGTCCCGGTGTGCGGTAAAGTCGCTCTCTGTGCGTCAATGTATTCTGTGTGAACAAAGCACCAAAGACGAAACTCAGAGAACTCCGTCCTCGCATTGGGTTTCACGCACCGATCAAAGGCGGGTTGCACAGCGCACTTGTTATTGCAAAGGACACAGGCTGTGACACTGTCCAATTGTTTTCAAGAAACCCTCGCGGCTGGATGGCCAAGCCCTTAGCGAGCACAGACGTAAAGCTTTTTCGCAAGACCCGTAAGCTCACCCAAATTTCTCCGGTACTGATTCATTGCAACTACCTCGTTAATCTTGCTGCGGCTGACGAAGCTTTATTAATCAAATCCCGCGAGTCATTTCGAGAAGAGATCGAACGAGCGTTGACGTTGGGAGTTGACTACCTTGTTGTACATCCCGGCAGCGCGCGTGGGGCCTGTGAAGCGGATGGCATTGCGTTGTGTGCGGAGAGTTTAAGGATTGCTTGCAAAGGCTTACGTCTGCGCAGATTCCAAATCCTACTGGAGAATACCGCTGGACAAGGCGATTGTATTGGCCATCGATTCGAACACTTGCGGGAAATCATGGATGCTGCCCCGGGACTGCCACTCGGAGTTTGTTTTGACACCGCCCACGCCTTCACCGCTGGATACGACATTCGCGAAGAAGATGGTTTGACATCGTTGATTGAAAAGATGAACCGAACTGTAGGTCTGAACAGTGTAAGGGCTATCCACTTTAACGACTCGCGTGCTGTTTATAACTCCCGGGTAGACAGGCACTGGCACATTGGTGAAGGGCACATCGGTTTGGAGGCTTTACGCAGGGTTGCCCGGCACCCTAAGTTAAAACACTGTGCATTCATTCTTGAGACACCCTACGACGATCCACGTGCCGACCTGGAAAACCTTGAAAAACTGAGGTCGTTTGTGACTTTGTAATTTCTCGGTGGCTCTTAGTGTTGGGGTAATAGGAATAGGACCTATAAGACCAATCGGAGCAATAAAGGTCGTATAGGTCATATAGGTGCTATTCCTATTACCCGCTTAGACATATCCACCTATCTTCGGTAGAATCCTGATCGCATCATGTTTGCCAAACGACCGCCAACTAAACTCCTCCTATCGGTGCCGCTTCTGCATCGCGCTTAATAGCGCGTCTCTCGCGGAGCGGCGGATCCAAATCAAACAACTGTATTGTGAATCGCGGAATGGGCTTAACTTTGTCTCCGCGCGGAAAAACGTGTTAAGTGTAGATTGGGTAAAAAAGATGGACGAAAAATACTTCCCTGAACAAATCGAAAAGAAGTGGCAACAGCATTGGAACGATACGCATGCGTTTGAGGTAAGTAACGACGACGCTCGACAGCGTTTCTACTGCCTGGAGATGCTCCCGTATCCGTCCGGCTATTTGCACATGGGCCACGTTAGAAACTACTCGATAGGCGATGCTCTTGCCTGGTTCAAACGCCTTCAGGGATTCAATGTGCTCCACCCAATTGGCTGGGACAGTTTTGGTCAGCCTGCCGAACAAGCTGCGATCAAACGTGGTGTGAATCCTCGCGATTGGACCGAGGAAAACATTGCGCATATGCGCGGACAACTTAAGCGTCTCGGCATTAGTTACGACTGGTCACGCGAGATCGCTGCGCATCGTCCTGATTATTACAAGTGGGACCAGTGGTTCTTCTTGAAGATGTACGAACGCGGGCTCGCTTACAAGAAGGCGTCGCAGGTTAATTGGTGTCCTAAGGAACAGACTGTTTTGTCGAATGAGCAGTCGTCGGGTGGTATTTGTTGGCGCTGTGGGACGACCGTCGAAAAGCGAGACCTTGAACAATGGTTCTTGCGAATTACTGACTACGCTGAACAACTCGTGGCCCATATTGATCAGATTGAAAAAGGTTGGCCCGAGAAGGTGCTCAAAAGGCAGCGCGATTGGGTTGGTCGAAGTGAAGGTGCGTATATCGACTTCGCCATTAAGGACAGTGACAAAAAGATTCGAGTCTTTACGACCAGAATCGACACTATCTTTGGCGCGACCGCGGTGGTGTTGTCGGCTGAACATCCGTTGCTTGCGGAGTTGCTGCAGGGTTCAGCGTTGAAAGCTGACATTGAAACCTTCGCGGCAAAGGTCAAGACCCAGCGGGCCACTCGTGGTGACGCTGAAGAAGAAGAGAAGGAAGGTCTCAACACGGGCATTCTCGCTATCAATCCTTTTAGCGGCGAGACGGTTCCAGTGTGGGTCGCGAATTATGTGCTGATTGAGTACGGCACTGGTGCAGTAATGAGCGTCCCGGCGCACGACGAGCGTGACTACGAATTTGCGCAGAAATATTCGCTGCCAATTCGACAGGTGATAGCTCCTGTAACTCATGCTCAACCACAAGCTGAACCAACTTCGTTAACTGGTAGCGATTCATCAGGTGTTATGAACAAGGCGTTCATTGATTATGGGATCCTGATCAATAGCGGCGAATGGGGTGGCAAGCTTTCGGATGTGGCTATTCCGGAAATGGCAGCCTTAGCTCAAAAGAACGGTTTTGGTGAAGCCGCTGTTACCTACAGAATTCGAGACTGGGGAATTTCCCGTCAACGTTTCTGGGGAGCGCCGGTGCCGATGATCTACTGCGACAAATGCGACGTCGTTCCGGTGCCTTACGAACAGTTGCCGGTAGTTTTGCCGGCGACCGCAGCTTTCACTGGCACGGGTGAATCACCGCTCGCGGGAGTGGCGGAGTTTGTCAACACCGAATGCCCTCAGTGTCATGGTCCAGGCAGGCGAGAAACAGACACAATGGACACCTTCGTCGATTCGTCGTGGTACTTCTTCAGGTACTGCGACCCACGCAATGAGGCCGCTGCCTTCGATTCAAACATCGTTAAGAACTGGACTCCGGTGGATCAGTACATCGGAGGTGATTCGCATGCAGTGATGCATTTGATCTATACGAGATTCTGGACCAAGTTCATGCGCGATCTTGGCCTGGTCAACTTCGACGAACCCGTAACGAGATTGTTAACGCAGGGAATGGTTACTAACCGAGTCGAAGGGACTGACGACTGGAAGGCCATGTCGAAGAGCCTTGGCAACGGGGTCGATCCAGACGAAATGATTGCGGCCTTTGGTGCGGATGCAACTCGCTTGTTTGTTTTGTTTGCGGCTCCAGTTGAAAACGAGCTGCGATGGTTGGAATCTGGTATCGAAGGGGCGGTCCGTTTCTTACGTCGCGTTTACACGTTGGTATGGAAATGGCAGGAGCGTCTTCGCAATGGAAACATTGAACTCGGCGAGTCAAGCGCTGCAGCGCGAGCTCTGCGACGGAAGACGCACCAAACAATCGCCAAGATCACAAGCGACTTCGAACAGCTTCATCTCAACACCAGTGTTGCCGCTTTGATGGAATTGTTCAACCAGCTTAGTGAGTTTAACGCGAATCCGGCAACGGCATCTCCGGCTGATGTGTACGCAGTGCGCGAGGCGCTGGAGTCTCTCGTAGTTATGTTGACACCATTTGCCCCTCACATCGCAGAGGAAATGTGGGATGCCCTGGGCCATACCGGCGGGTTGCTCAGTGAGGGAGCAAAATGGCCAGTAGCGGAACAGGAACTCGCCGCGCGTGAAGAGCTGGAGATTCCAATTCAGGTTAATGGAAAGTTGCGGTCGCGCCTGATCACTTCTCCCGAAGTCTCGGAGGCGGAGTTGAAGGTCGCTGCTCTCGCCGATGAAAAGGTGAAGGCTCTGATCGCCGGGCACGAGGTTGTCAAAGTAGTGGTCGTGCCCAGGCGGTTGGTAAATATTGTAATCAAGTGATTACTGGCGTGTGGTGGGTGCTCGCTTCAACAGAGGAGTTTAGAGTGAGATTCCTATGTAAGAAGCGGGCGTCCACCAAAACTTCGCGGTTGCTTAACCGTTGTTCAAGCCGCTAAAATCGGCCAGCGTTTGTGTTTAACGAATTTTTCGCCAACGGCCGAACACTTGATCTAGCCCTTGAGAGATAGTTGCAAACGCGCGGTTGTTCCTTCGGGAGTAACGCTTACCAAGCTATTTCTCTCGGGCAGCACGGACAGAACCAAACTGCGACTCATCACCGACACAGTTGATCGATTACCCACGGCCGAAGTCTTACGAGCCACTGAATGAAAGAATGCCCAGTTTGTAGGCGCTGCTTTGCGGACGAAATTAATCACTGTCCACAAGACGGTGATCCGACCACTCCATCTCTTCTCGGCGAACCTACGCTAGACGGACGTTACCTCCTCGAACGTCGCCTGGGCCAGGGTGGAATGGGGGTTGTCTTTCAGGCTCGCCACACCTTTCTTAAAACTGCCCACGCTATAAAAATCATTCTGCCTGACCTCGTTGGTAACGATCCGATGTTAGCCACTCGCTTTCGCCAGGAAGCATTAGCGGCCGCTGCCATCCGTCACCAGAACATCATTGCCGTTACCGATTTTGGAATGATTAGGGGAACGATGCCGTTCCTCGTAATGGAGTTTGTCAAAGGAAAATCCTTACAGGAGATCCTCGGCGCTGAAGGACCGATGAAGCCCGAACGAGCGTTTGAGCTAATCAGTGCTGTTGCTTTAGGTGTGGGAGCAGCCCATCGTCAGAACATCGTTCACCGTGATCTCAAGCCGTTGAATATCATGGTCCAGGATAACGTTCCGGTTGCTGAGGGTTTGAAGATCCTCGACTTCGGTTTGGCGAAAATAAAATCGAACGAACTCCTTGGGTCATTCATTCAGGCTCAAACGAGCGGCCTGATGGGCTCCCCTTTTTACATGGCTCCGGAACAGTGGTCGGATGAAGAGCCTGATACTCGCGCAGACGTCTACAGCATCGGCGTAATCCTCTACCAAATGCTTGCGGGTGAAGTTCCCTTCAAAGGATCTTCTATCCCCTCGATCATGAAGAAGCACCTCACGCTGCCACCACCGAGCTTTCAATCAATGGGTGTCTCAGTCCCTCCGCAAATTGAGGCAGTGGTGCGTCATTCTTTAGAGAAGGAAGTCAATGATCGGGTCGAATCAGTCGACGCGTTTTTGAAAGAACTTAATGCGGCAATGAGTGCGACCCCCGTTGTGGTTAAGAGTGCCAGGCCGACCGGCGCTCTGGATCCTAACAAGACCATGGTTTCAGATATGACACCGATCCTTACTGAGACCACCCCGCCTGGATTTTCGCCGACCAAAACTTCTCCGCCCATTTCAAACGATACCAACTTTGGCTCTTCATTCGAGTCGATGCCCGGAACCGTTAATCTTGAAGGCGAGGCGCTTCAGCAACTTTCTGATACGGCAGCCCAGATTCAACGCGAGAAGGACCAGGAAAAGGCGAAAGCAGAAGAGGCTCGGCGCAAGGCGGCTGATCTTGCTGAGGCACGTCGAAAGCAGGAAGAGGAGCGACTGCGCAAACAGGAAGAAGAACGACTTCGTAAGGAGGAAGCCGAGCGCCAACGGGAAGAAGAAAGACTAAAGAGGGAAAAGTCGGAACGTGAGGCTCGCGATCGTGAACAACAAGAGAAGTTAGAACGCATGGCCCAACAGGCCAAGGAGCTCGAAGATCGACTCGAGCGTTTGTCAGTAAGCATTGCTCCCACCACACTGGTTGATCCTGAGACAACACACGTACGTGATGTAGTTGCTACAAAGGCACCGGTGCAAACACCGACGCCAAGTCAAGCTCCCACAATCGTCACTGAAGTTGAGCCACCAAAACGCAATAGTGTCGTCTTATTGGTGGTCGCCTCTCTCGTGATACTTGGTTTGGCGGGAGTTGGCGCGGGCGCCTATTTTATCTTTCGTCCAAAACCACCAGTAGTGGTAACGAAACCTCCGGTGGAGCAGCCCACGCCAATCAGGCCAAACATGGTCCAGATTGAAGGAGGAACCTTTCAGATGGGTCGCAATGGTGGCACTCGGCAGGAAAGTCCACCTCACCCGATCGATGTTCAGCCCTTTTATATGGACAAGACTGAAGTCACGAATGTTGAATATGCTGCCTTTGTAAGAGAAACAAATCATGAAGCTCCGAGCTACTGGTCGGGCAGAAAGCCCCCTTTAGGTCAGGAGTCATGGCCAGTTGTTAATGTTTCCCAACAAGATGCCCAGGACTTTGCTGTATGGCGATCTAAACGCGATGGCGCTGCTTACAGATTACCGACCGAAGAGGAATGGGAGTATGCGGCTCGAAACGGGCCGCAAAGCGATTTGTACCCATGGGGCAACGAATGGGGCGAAGGTAAAGCTGTAGTGAAGGAGGCGTCTCCGTCTCCGGTTGGTTCTCATCCAGCAGGAACGAACAAATGGGGTGTCACTGATTTGATCGGAAACGTTTGGGAATGGACGTCGTCAAAAGTCTCGGCTTATCCGGGAAACAAGACGGTGATACCGACCGCAACACGAGATTTGGTGACTATTCGGGGGGCTTGCTACGTAAGCGATCCATCCAAGGAAGACACACCAGTAACCTCCGCAATGCGCGAGTTCATTCCGGCTACGACAAAAAACCCGTTACTCGGTTTTCGACTCGTTAAGAGCGGAACTTGAGCCTGTTTTGCCGCGAAACCTGCCGTCAGGATACGAGATCAATTAGCTCAGCTAAGAAAAGCTGATACAATCCCTTCTGCCTGTTTCACCTATAGATATGTGTGTACCAGAGACCAGCGGCAGAATCTTCCGGCTCCGACCCAGGTCTTTATCATTGGCAAAATAGAATTCAAGCAGGAGACCCAGCGATGATAGCCCCAGAAAAACTGCGCCCCGTTTCGTTACTAGCAGCACTTTGCTTCGGTTGTTTATTGAGTGGTGGCGTGGTGCTCGGCCAGGACGTCGGTGCTGATATCGGCGGTGGCGCCGGGATCTTCAGGGCCAAGAATCCAGAGGCAAAACGCAAAACCCCGAAGACAGGAACCGGAACCAAACCAGGCAACCGGACGAAACCAACAGCCGCAGGCGTCGCGGACCGGGTTGAGGAGCTGCTCGACGACGGTAACGGGTTTCGCGACGCGCGAAAGTTTCCTGAAGCGGAAACTGCATATCAAGGTGTTCTCAAATTAAAACCGCGAGATAATCGGGCTGCTTACGGTTTGGGAAATGTCTATTCGGATCAGCAACGATGGGTAGATGCAGAAGCTGCGTACCGTAATGCTGTCGCCTGGGCGCCGACTGATGTTGATGCTTACGTGGCGTTAAGCGTGGTCCTGGTCCAACCCCGAGTGGATGGCGACAACGCGAAACGGTTTGCAGAGGCTTCTGACTTTGCCCGTAAAGCGGTCCAGATAGATCCCAAGATGGCAGTTGCCTGGGATCGTCTCGGAGTCGCGCTACAGAATCGCGGCATTTTTAATAGTGAGACGGAGCATGCACATCGAAGAGCATTAGAGCTAGATCCGCAATTCGCCGTCGCCTACGCCCATCTTGCTAAGGTTCTAAATCGTCTTGGAAAATCAACTGAAGCTGTTCCCCTTTACGATAAGGCAACTGAGTTAGCGAAAGATCCGGCAACGCTAAATTTGATTGCTGAATCCTTGCAGGGAGAACAACTGTGGCCGGCGTCAGAACCGGTTCTGAAACGTGCACTCGAAATGGATCCTCGCAATCCCACTTCGCTTGTCTTGATGGGGCGATATCTCATCATTTACAAGCGCTTCAGTGAGGCTGAACCCTACCTTAAAACCGCCACAGTAATAAGTTCAAAAGCGTTTCAACCATTCATACTGTTGGGACGAACTTACCTGGCGTTGGATCGTTTATCAGATGCGGAGACAACATACGAGCGAGCGTCTACACTTGCAGTGCTGGGTGAAAAGAAACAGCTTGCAGGTGCCTTTGGTTTTGAAGGAGTCGGGGATGGTTACATGAAAGCAAGGCAGAAAAACGATGCTGCTCGTGTTTACCAACGTGCCCTCGATTTGGATCCAGGTAATAAGAATCTCGAGATCAAGTTGGCTCAAGCTCGGCAGAATTAAGAACGATCGCAACGCTCTCCTACGAAATCGTAAAGAGGTCTTCTGTGTATGAAGAGTTGTCCGAAATGTAATCGTACCTTCCCGGATGAAGGACAAAAGTTCTGCACCTTTGACGGCGGTTTGTTAATTGCGCCACAGACGTTTGATCCGAATATCACAATTCGGGCAACGACTGCTGATGTGACTCCCCCTGCAGAAAAACCTACCAGCAGGGATTTGCCGGATCCGAATGCAACTATTGCTGATCCGTCGTTTGCATCAACCGTTGCGTTACCACGCAATACGGCACCGACCGGACCTCCACCAAGGACATCTGATTTCGGCCAGACTTATGACGGGACATCGTCTTCACAACCGACTTCGATGATCGGAACTGATCAGACGATAGCGTTGTCGAACGTAACGCCTCCTTCGGCTCCGTCACAAACGCCACCGCCGTCAACCCCTCTACCGGCACAGGCTGCAACGCCGCCTCCGGCTGTTACGCCGCCGCAGGCTGTTACACCTGCACCACCGCCAGCCTCGTCTGGAGCGTCTGCCGCTGCTGCACCTGCAAAGAAAAAGTCGAAGTTACCATTGATAATTGTTGGTGTTGTGCTGTTCCTGCTACTTGGCGGCGGGGTGCTTGCTGGAGTTTTCTTTTTTGTAGTGAAACCGCGACTTGACGAAATGAACGCCAGGCACCAGCCGACGCCAGCCGTGGTTGAGACACCGCCGATTGCAAACACAAATACTGAGGTCAAACCGACTCAAACTCCAACTCCTCAAGAAGACAACTATGTTCCACCGCTGGGAACCACAGCCTTTGAAAATTCAAACGAGCGGCTCGACGGCAAACTGGCCGAACACTATTTCGACTTCAACTTTTATTATCCGGAATCCTGGCAAAAAGATCCGAAAGCTGGTGTGGCGGGCGCAAATAGTTTTGTAAATGTAGAAAGGCGATTGCCACCCAACTTCACGCAAGAAAACTTTACCGTAGGCTGGTATAACAGTTCGGGTACCTACGATAGTGATTTACCAAACTATCCACGTCTCGTTGAACAGTTTAGTAATGCCTTATCAAAAAGCATTCCCGAGTATCGAAAGGTATCCGAAGGACCGACCACAGTGAATAAAATGAAAGCTTACGAGTTTAGGTATACCGGTTTTACGAAAGGTACCGAGCAAGGTGACCTTCAGCTCTGGGGTCGGGTGATCTTCCTGCCAACTAACAAAGAAGGCGACACTACTGGTGCAACCTTAACAATGTTATCCACCAACCTTGCGCCGGAGCTCTCGTCTGTGGATGATTTGGGTGTTAAAGGTGAAGCCCCTGTCATCCTCGAATCTTTTCGATTCGGAAAGAAGAAGTAGGAACTTAAAGTAGTTTTAGAAATGGCTCAACAAGTGACTATGACGTTTTGGACACCGTCGCGATTGTTTTGGACTTTTGTCGCTTTAATTGCGATTGCAGTGATGGCATCTAGCTGCAATTCCACTGAAGTGACGCCTACATCACCCACTTCTTCCACATCAAATGGTAGTGCACCGAACAATGCTGGATCAGTATTAAGCAGCGTTCCGCCAAATGTTTTGCAGGCCGAGATGCAGGCTGCTTCAGGCGGTCCCATCCGCTTATCGGACTACTCCGGCAAGGTGTTGTTGGTGAACTTATGGGCAACCTGGTGTGGTCCATGTCGAATGGAAACTCCGGAACTCGTTAAACTTCACAAGGAATTCCAATCGCGCGGAGTAGAAATGGTCGGACTTTCGACCGAGAATCCGGAAGCCTCTGCCGAGACGGTTCGCGCTTTCGTTCGTGCCTACAACGTCGACTACCAGGTGGGTTGGGCCACGCCGGAAGTTGCGCTTACCTTGATGCAAGGTAGAGGATCGATACCGCAAAGTTTCATCATCACCCGTGAAGGGCGAATTATGAAACGCTTTATCGGTTTTAGCCCGGTGTCGACTCCGCCTCAACTTCGTCAAGCGCTCGAAGACGCGCTCGCAGCCAAGGGGTAGTGCTATTTGCGCCGAGCTTCCTTTAGCTTTCGCTCGCCCTCATTTTTCAAGCGCTCGCCCTCCCGAGCGAGCTTATTATTTTGAAGGCCCTCAGCCACGTTTTTCTTAGCCGACCCTTCAATCTTTTTCATTTTCGCCTCCACCCGATCCTCGACCTGATCGATTGGAGCCTGCTCTGTTAGTTGGTCCTGGGTTTTCACCTTGTTCTTATCAATGCGCATAAAGCCAAGTCTCCCTTTGTTCTAGTACCTTACCCTAGCAGGCCGACGATTACAGAAGTGGTGGAAATTAGTGTCAATTTGACGATTTGCGGGGTAAAGCGGTTTTAGATTTGTTTAACTCCTTGTCTGGCCGTCGCCTGAGGGTTTATCCCAAATCTTAAGTCCGAAAACGTACAGACGGACCAATGGCGGCAGATAGAATCACCAGCAGCCAAGGACGTAAGCTCGGTTTTGTTTGGTTGGCCCTTAATGATGGATGGTCGGCAAAACATCTATCAGCAAAGCCGGGCTTGCGGAATTCTCTCCGTGATCGGGATCATCGACAAACCCACTCCGCCAGCGTAGACTTCGTCTAAAATGAAGTCGCTCGTTTCGATGAAGGTTGCTCGTGCATTGCTGGCCCTGTGCGTATCCTTTTGGATTACCGGAGCGGGCTGCATGTGGGGCTGTAGCGCAATGGGTGCTTCCCATGCTCAAGCGAGTCAACCAACCGAAAGAGACGTTGTAGCTTCAGGTCATTCTTGTCATTCCAAGAGTCACGATTGTTGCGCTAAAAAAGCCAAAGGTTCTACGGAGGTTCATAAGTCTACCCCCAGCGGCTTTTATTTAGGATCAGTCGCTGAGGGAATGATGAATGATTGTCCGCTCGCAGTGACAGCGAATGCTCTCGTTTCGAAAGC
>JBKPQV010000798.1:0-3329 GCA_046734235.1 Acidobacteriota bacterium | reverse complement strand
GGCAGCGTCAGATGTGTATAAGAGACAGATAGAAGCCCGTGTTCAGAATGTAAACGGTATCGACGCTCTTTGGATCTGCATAAATTCGACTGTAATACCATGCACGTTGACGGAGCCTGCGTTCTTCGTTGACCTTCGTCCATGTTCGACCAGCATTTTCAGAGCGAAAAACACCCCCGTCTTCTGCTTCAACAATTGCCCAGACACGATCCGGATTGGCTGGTGAGACTGCAATGCCGCTGATACCGATAGTGCCTTTGGGTAGACCCGGGTTGCGTGTTATTTCGGTCCAGTTGTCGCCACCGTCTGTCGATTTGAAAATGCCACTAGTAGGGCCACCGCTTTCCAGCGTCCAGGGTTTTCTATAAACCTCCCACAGTCCAGCGTAGAGCACACTTGGATTTGTTGAATCCATGGCAATGTCGCATGCGCCCGCCTTGTTACCTTTGTAGAGAACTCGTTCCCATGTTTTGCCACCGTCTTTGGATCTAAATATTCCTCGTTGTTCATTCGGTCCCCACACGTGACCTTGCGCTGCTACGTAGACGATGTCGGGATTCTTCGGATGAACCCGTATTCGTGAAATCGTTCGTGAATCTTCGAGCCCAACTTTTTTCCAGGTTTTTCCAGCGTCGGTGGATTTGTAAACGCCATCGCCATGGGACGTATTGCCACGAATTGCCGATTCACCCATTCCGACATAGATGGTGTTTGGATCAGAATCAGAGAGTGCAATTGCACCGACCGAGCCAGTACCAAAGACGCCACCATCAGAAACTACCTCCCAATTGATTCCGCCATCTGTTGTTTTCCAGACGCCGCCACCAGTTGCGCCGTAGTAGTAAACCATCGGTTGCGAGGCTACTCCTGCTACCGCATCAACGCGGCCTCCGCGATAAGGGCCGATGCTGCGCCACTGTAAAGTCTTGAGTGAATCACCACTCGCTTGAGTGTTCGTATTCTGCGCCATTGTAGGCTTCGCTAAAACCAAAAATACAAAAGTGAAACAGAGGATGAGCGTCTTACGAGATACGATAGTCGTTGTGAACATGCGGATGGGCTCCTTTACGTCGACACTTGAGCTCGACGAAGCTTTGATAGTTATTCGACTACTTGATAGATACTGCTGGATGGTCGCGGCGAATGATAGCAATATAGGGTTGATTCTGTCAGGTTGTCTCTCTGTGTCTCGGCGTTCTCAGTGTCTCTGTGTTGAAATGCAGCTCACGGATCACGAAATTGACTCAACACAGAGACACAGGGAACACGGAGACACAGAGGTAAACGGTGTCAGAGGTTTCCTAAACGCAAAGAATCTGCGTTACTTTTACGTAATGAAAGTCGGCACTGTAAAAGAAATCTGGCGTTACCCGGTTAAGTCGATGGCTGGTGAACAACTTGATGCTGCTCAAATTGGAAATCTTGGAGTGATCGGTGATCGAGGTTGGGCGGTACGAGACGAAAGAAAAGGTGAAATTACCAACGGCAAAGAGTCTCCTGGCCTGATGCAATGCGTTGCTACTTACTTAGAGTCTCCAACGTTCGAATCCATTCCAGACGTAACGATTCGCTTACCTGATCAAACTGTTCTGCGAAGTGATCAAAACGATATTAATCAGCGACTATCAGAGTTCTTAGGTAAGCCGGTTTCGCTATGGCCTTTACAGCCTGCGAATAATCTCGATCACTATCGACGGAAATCAACAGCTGCCCGGATTTTGGGTCGACTCGCACGGTATCGCGCTTTTCGTGCCGTATTACCAACGCTGACGAGTTTTGGTAGGGCTAACGCCGAGTTACGAGAGGCATTTAGTCGAGAACCTGATGAGCCAATTCCCGATATGTCGATCTTGCCTCCCGAAGTTCTCGAGTTTACCTCGCCGCCCGGAACATACTTTGACGCTTTTCCTATCCATCTTTTGACGACAGCCTCACTTGCTTTTATGGCGCGATTGAATCCGAATGCAGAATGGGATGTGCGTCGTTTTCGTCCAAACGTTTTGATAGAAACTGAGCCAACTATCAAAACAATGATTGAAGTGGAATGGAACGGGCAGAAGCTGCTCGTTGGGCAATTGGAATTGAAATGTGATATCCCAACGATGCGCTGTGGCATGACAATGCAAGCCCAGGAAGGCTTACCAAAGGATCCGAGTATTCTTCGATCAATAGTGAAGGATGCCGATCAGAATCTTGGAGTATACGCAAACGTTTCAACTCCCGGTGAGGTTCGCCTTGGTGATGTGGTTGATTTGTTCTAGGTTTCACTACGCAACGGTCGAGTCATCAAATTCACAACCGCTTCTCGAGCCGTTTTACCCTCATATAAGACAGCCGCTACTTCATTAGTAATCGGCATTTCAATTCCTGCTTCTTTAGCAAGACGCTGCACCGCCCGGCTGGTTTTGATACCTTCGGCCACCTCATTCATTGAGGAAACTATTTCATCAAGACTTCGACCCTTGCCCAGTTCTTCACCCACAAATCGATTTCGCGAAAGAGTTCCTGTGCACGTCAACACGAGGTCGCCAAGTCCGGCCAGGCCCATCAAAGTCTCCAGTTGTCCACCTTGGGTCATCGCGAGTCGAGTCATCTCAGCGATCCCGCGAGTTATCAATGCCGCAATGCTGTTTGAGCCGTATCCAAGACCTTTCGTCATGCCCGCCGCGATTGCCATTACGTTCTTAACCGAGCCGGCCAATTCGGTGCCCACGACGTCGGAGTTTGTGTAGATACGCAAACTCTCGCTACTCAATTCAGACTGAACCATTTGCGCAGCTTCAGCAGTCCTACTCGCTGCAACAATAGCGGTCGGGTGACTCTCGACAACTTCCTTTGCAAACGATGGACCAGATAGGCAAACAAATTTCTCGAAAAAGGATTCACCAAGAACTTCATTTACTACCTGGGAGATTCGTTTACCAGAATCGATTTCAATCCCCTTTGCGACGCTAACGATTGTCTCTGAATTTCTTAAATACGGTTTAACTGCTGCCAGTAACTGTCTTGCTGCATGTGAGGGTGTTGCCAGGAAAACCAGGTCGGCCTCACGAACTGACTCGTCGAGACTTGCAGTTGCTGTTACCTGCTCAGGGATCTTGGCGAACGAAAGATGCCGGGGATTGTGTCGTTGATTATTAATAGAGTTGACTACTGAAGGATCTCTAGACCAGAGAGATACATCATGCTGCGCTCGAGCCGCCACGATTGCCAATGCTGTGCCCCAGCTTCCTGCGCCAATGATCGCAAGGTGTGTCATTGAAATTTGTTTTCAGTGCCGCTGATCAATCGAGCGACGTTTGCCCGGTGTGCGTAGACAATCAAAAGGC
>JBKPQV010000797.1:0-9801 GCA_046734235.1 Acidobacteriota bacterium | reverse complement strand
CTGTCTTGGCAGAAGGCGATTGATTCAAGACTGTATCTGCTTCAAGAATGAGGAAGGCTGTTTCTACGTCGTGTCCGTATGAGTCGTGATCGGGGATCGCGCGCCAGTCTGTCGTGAAGTAAAGATTCATGACTCCAGGCTCAACGCAAACCTTGTCGAGGATGATTTCGAGTAACTCGCTTAAACGTTTTCGCAAAGTGTCGTCGTGCCATACCTCATAAAGCTGAGTGAACGATTCGAGCAGATGGATATGAGTGTTCATCGACTTGTAGCCGATGGGGAAACCGGCTACCGGAATTCCTTCGAGCGTCGCTCCGCCCTTTGATTGAACAACCCGACCTTCACGCGTTAACCATTCGAAATAGCCCCCATTGCGATCGTCATGCGCGTGTTCATCAATCCAACGGAATGTCTTTTGCGCCAGCGTTAGTGCTCGTTGATCGTTCGTGGCCTCATAAGCGGCGGTTGCCCCGTAAAGCCCGAAACTTATTCCATACAGATGCTTTCCATCAGTGTACCGGGGAGAGATTTTGTTGTTTTCATCTAAGCCCCAATAGAACCCACCAAACTTTTCGTCCCACAAAACTTCATTTAGATATTTCAGACCGTGTTCGACGATAGGCCGGTAAGCGGCGGCCATCACGGGTCTACGCTTCATCACCTGCGCAGCAACCCAAACCATCCGGCCTTGAAAAACTGAGAATTTGCCTTCGCTAGTCGTAGGCTTCCAGTCGCGAGTGAAGTTGGAATAAAAGCCACCTGACTTGTAATCCACAGAACGCGGAAACCAAACGCCAAGGACGTCGCGGTGCAACGTCATTTCCATTTCTTCGGCAAGTTGTTGACTTGTTTCTCTGCCAGTCATGTTAGACATGGGGATGGGCTTATTGTTTTGTTGAGCAAGAATGGAGTCAACACTAACTAATGCGAAGATCACATACAGGCTAATGGATTTCCATTTCAACATTAACGCAATTTCCAACTAGAGATTTGACAGCTTGGTCGCAATCGGCGGAATCGGCGTAATCTGTGGATAGTCTCTACCTTCTTCTTTAGAGGTCAATGCTTCAAAAACTCCGCAATTGCAGGATTGACCTTTTGGGATTCACACGAAGGCGCGAGATGGCCGCAATCACCTTCGAGCACCAACAACTTCGCATTGATCAACCTGGCGAATTCTAATGCCGGCCCAGGTGTTACTACATGGTCAAACCTTGAAACCACGACAAACACTTTTGCCCTTACTTGTGCTGCAGCCTTCTCAAGAGAACCGCCAAAAGCTTCGGAAATGTCGAGCGCCATCATGGCCTGGTCCTGACGAATTTTGTCGTTTGCATCAAAGCCTCCACCTTTAGCCTCGCGCGCTGTCTTCAATTCCTCGAGAACTTTTTCGCGACTCATCTTCTTGTTGTAGTCGTCCGGTGTTGTCAGCAACAGCGCGCCGAATTCAAACTCTGGCGCCCGAGCGGGATTTATTGTGTAGTTCCCATTGTTAAAATCACGATCGTTCATGATTGCGTCAATCTGTGCCTGCCAGAGCAACAAGTCATAAGCCGCAAGGCGAGGTGAACCAACAATCGGAACTGCAAGATCCATAAATGTCGGATAAGACACGAGCCACTGAAACGTCTGCATGCCTCCCATCGAAATGCCGACGACAGCTTTGACGTGATTCAACTTCAGTACTTTGGTTACCAATGCGTGTTGGGTGTTGACAGCGTCCAGCAAAGTGAACTTCGGAAAACTCATCCGGGGTTGCAGTTTGCTATTCGATGGTGAAGACGAAACTCCGTTTCCCAGCGCATCGATCGCAACTACAAAAAACGCTTCGCTATCGACAACCCTGCCTGGGCCAATATTGGATTTCAGTTGTTCGCTAGTTCCCGATGCCCACGTTGGAAATATGATCGCGTTCGATTTATCCGCATTCAATTTGCCGAACGTGCGATAACCAATTCGACAATCGCGAATCGTTTCGCCGTTCGTCAACTTGAAATCGCCGAGATCTGCAAATTGTTGCTCTTCCTGTGCCAGGACGCAGAAAGAGCAACAAAGAAGAGTGAAAATCAGAGATGCTAGTTGTTTCATTTGCGGATGATTAGCCCTATGACCAGCAGGAAATTCTTTGTGTCTTCGTGTCTCTGTGCCTTTGTGTTGAAATCGAGAGTCTAAAAATCGCCTTCTTTTAACACAAAGGCACAAAGACACAGAGGCACAGAAACGAACCTATTTTTGATTAGAATCCTGCGATCTCAACGACAACTCGCAGTCGATCGAAGCAACGTTCGACCTCACCCAGCGCGTGTTGTAGCGTTCGATGTATGCCCTGCGCGCCTGAGTCATTGGATAGGATTCAGAGGCCGAGTACGGATACCTTGACATGCCATGAAAGGGCAGGGGGCCCACCTGATCGGGACTAGCGGAGTTAATATCCATCTCTTTGCTGTAACCATCGGAATAAAGAATAAAGGTCCGATTCCAACCGCTCTGAAGTTTGGGCAATCGTCCAGCATCAAACGACAGACTGATCTCATCGCCCGGTCGCGCAATCACAAACATATCATCTGAAACATTCAACAACTCACGGACGTCTCCTTCGCGCGTGTAACGCCCGGTCATAACCTTCCAGGGTGACGTGAACGACACCCTTGCGTAGTCGTAGCCAAACGGTTCTCTTCCATCCGAACTTCCTTCGGCGGAAAAGCCTCGCCAACGCAGATTTGCCTGCTGCAGATCGATGCGAGAGATCTTCGTTTGCGCTTGACCATCTGACGTGTCCACCAAAATCTGGTCCCAGTAAATTCTCATGTTGGTGACGATTCGGACTTCACGATTCGCGCTAAGAAACTTTCCTGTCAGGTCTACCGTGACAGTTTGTGGGCGACCTACCGGTATCCCTATGTCTTCAATTACTGTTTGCCAACGTCCACGATCGTCCTTCACCTGCAGCGCCGGCAACATCATGCTTTTCTTACTTTGCGATGCAGCGAGGTTATCACTGGACCACGCGTAGTCAGTCCAACCAGTCAGCAGTAATACAATTCTTTCGCTCGTCTTGTGATTTCGTTCTGAAGACTCTGCGGACGTTGTCAGATTCATCGTCAACGTATGCTCTTCTGCATATCCCCGTATCCAATGGAGCTTGAAGTCGTCAGGGTAACGACGATCCAGATGCGAAATGCGGTCCAACATATCGGAACCGTGATTATCGGTTGCGCTCAAGGGGGGACGCGCTCCCCGTGTCGTAAAAAGTTTGTATGGTTTCGGTGGATCGGTCATGCCTTCGTTCGGATATACATCCACGTCGCCAGGATGATCGACCGCGATCAAATAGAACTGGTCAACGAAAAGCGCCTCTTCCAATTCGTTGGTGACACGCAGTTCATAGCGGCCGTTTCGCTCCTTCAATTGATCGCCGCGGATACGAACATATTCCACCGGATCTGGTTTATTGTGCCGGCCGGGTTCTTCGAGATACCCCATTTCACCGCCACCCATGAAGTCGGTAATGAATTCAAATCGTTCACCGTTCCATGTGTAAAGATAAGGACATGATGAAGGTTTGCGGTCGAGCTCTGTAACTTTCAAGACGGCGAAACTCGTTTTGCTCTTGGCAATCTCAGTTTCAGCTTGAACAATTCCAGCCGGCCAAATTATGCGTACGGCATCAACAGAATCTCGCTTACCCAACCCAAAATCTAAGTCGGCAGGTGCCGGTGCCGGCCACGCAGAATAGTTTTCGAGCTTCTGCACCAGACTGCCGGCGCGAACCTCGATCTTTGATCCAAGGGCGCTCCGGTTGCTCACCTTCCCATCAAGATTTACTCGCAGCGAACGATTTGTGCTGCCACTGTTACGGGCCACATGAAGCTGACCTGTCGCCGAAAGGAACATCAGATCGCTGCTCCCAACGTTATCTAAATCAGCGATTGCCAGTAACCTTGAGTTTGGTTTCAAAGAATTCAATTCACCGGAAAACGCTCGTGCCGATACGTCGTCCCAGCCGCTGCCTAAATTGCGAAGTAAAACAAAGCCTTTGTCGGTAACTGCAAGGCAGTCGAGCAAGCCGTCGCTGTCGTAGTCGACAAACTGGGCTGAAAGCGCGTTAGCAGAACTTTGTGGAGCGTCTAAAGGTTTGAATTTTTCGTGGCCGTCGCTTATTTCAAAAACTCCAACTCCGTCACTTCGTCCAAAAAAGAAGTCGGTGTAGCCATCTTTGTTGACGTCCCCGGCAGCGACACAGCTCCAATTTCCATTTGCGGCTAGTCCTGTTTCTGCCGCGACATTGCGAAAAGTTCCGTCACGCTGATTACTAAAAAGCGAGGCAGGCTTACCATAGTTTAGGACGAGGAGATCGATATCACGCCGGTTATTAAAGTCCGTCGGAACAATTGTGACCGCGTGACCAGATTCAGCCAGGTTTGAGGCAGAGGTAATGTCAGTGAACTTCCCGTTACCGTCGTTACGCAGCAACAAGTTAGGTGCGCCATTGAAATCCGCTGGGAATACAGGTTCGTCAGTCTTTGGAGTCTTCGACAGATCGGCCAGGCCAACGACAAAAACGTCGAGGTCACCATCATGATCGACGTCGACGAAAGCAGCCGATCCTGGCAAGTAAGGATATGCTGGCAAACCTGCGGTCGTAGTGACATCAGAAAATTTTCCTGTGCCATCGTTGTGATATAGACCCAGACCACCGTCACGAATTACAAATAGATCCGAGCGACCATCGTTATCGTAATCACCGGCAACGGCGCCAACGTTAGCAAATGCGGCTTTCACTGCAAGGGCTCCAGCGTTGGCGGTAACTTCGACAAACTTGCCGCCGTCATTTCGGAAAAGTCGCTGCTCGGTAGAGGTAATCCAAAGCAAGTCCAGATCGCCGTCACCATCCAAATCGAATAATGTTGTGCTGCCTCCTAAAGCAGTAGCGATCGACTTCTTTTTCAGTTCGTTCATTTCGCTGCTGCGAAACCTGCCGCCAAGCATTGACGCTGACACGTCCTTAGTTTCTAGTTTTGCCGGCCCAAGGGTGTTCGCTGTGCCATCGACGAATGTCACGGACGGCGGGGTGCGATCTACAAGATCCGGTTCGGCTCCGGTCGACGCAACGGCATCGGCATAACGACCTTGCTCAAGATAAGTATTACCTAACGACGAGCCACTCCCTCGCGTACGAAATTCCTGAAACCGCTGAATGATCTTTTGACCTTCTTCTCGTTGTCCGGACCGGATCAGCGTCGTACCAAGGTTATAAAGAGCAGTAGAGTTGTAAGGCTCGGCAGCCAGGGCAGTTCGAAAGAGGGCAATCGCCTCGGGATACTTGCGTTGTTGTGAATAGATTTGACCCAGATTGACGTTTGCTCCCACATCGCCCGGATCGATCTTTAATACCTGCTGGAATGGACCAATGGCTTCTTCCATTCGTGCCTGCGATTTAGCGATTAGGCCGAGAATGTAGTGGGGTTGTGGGGCATTTGGCACTTGAGCGATCGCTGCCTGTGCCTCACGTTGACTTCCAGGAAAATCAGGAACGTTAAAGAGGGCAATCGCTAGATTGATACGTGCCAAGTTTAACTTGGGGTCGATCTGTAGAGCGCGTTTGAAAGCGTCGGCGCCTTCCTTGTACTTAAACTGCTCGAGTAAAGCCACGCCGAGGTTGTTTGCTCGGTAAGCGTCTTCGCGAGACGTTTGCGCAGCGTTTGGTGTTTGAAGCTCCGCAGATGAACGTCGCGGCACAAGCGAGACAATTGCAACCAATAGACAAAAAATAACCAGAATTGTTTTGCGCATCACATTACCTTGGGCCTGGTCTTTCATCTCGGCTTTTGAACCAGGTGAGCAAGCTTGGATCCTGGATAGCGCGGCTCACTTGGATGATGTCGGTACCACCCTCGCGATAGCGGGTGGGCCAAATTCGTACTCGCGTTTTACATCAGATTGCTTAGTAGGGCCCACCCGCTACCGCGAGGGTGGTACCGACCTCATCCAAGATTGCTTAGTAGGGCCCACCCGCTACCGCGAGGGTGGTACCGACCTCATCCAAGATTGCTTAGTAGGGCCCACCCGCTACCGCGAGGGTGGTACCGACCTCATCCAAATAAGGAACTCAGGCCAAAAGACCATACCAAAACCTTCACTGCCCCATATCAATATTCGCAGGCTTAATATCCGTTGGAATAAATCGACGGTCAATCAGGTCACTCATGCTGATCGGCTTCGTTAAGATCCCTGCCTTGATCGCCATGTCGTGAATTCGTTGCATTTCTTCATCAGTCGGGGTCAGCATTCGATAGCTGACGCGATCCGGCGGTTGCGTCAGCACATAACGAACGACCTTCTCGTCCTGACGAAAGTAGGGCGCGACGACCTTTGCCGCATCGAGTCGATGGGTTTCAGCCCACTCGCCACTTTCAGCAATGCCACGCACAAGGTCACGAACGATCTCGGGTTTCTCATTGATCAGCTTCTCTGTAACCACTAGAACACACGAAATAAAGTGAGGCCAAATGTCCTTCGCGTGATAAAGAACCCGACCAGTACCATCCAACTCCGCTTTCGCACAATGTGGTTCACCGACAAAGTACGCGTCGATCGCTTTTGCTGCCAACGCACCGGGCATGTCAGGAGGAGGCAGCTCAACAAACTTAATTTCTTCCGGCTTAACTCCTTGATCCTGCATCAGCTTGCTGATTACCAAATACTGATTGCTGTACTTGCTGGGAATCGCAAACACTTTGCCTTTTAGATCGCGCAAACTCTGGGCTGGCAGATCCTTCCGTACAATCACAGTCGAGCCGTCGCGATGGCCCAGGTAACAAATCTTTACCGGGACGCCCTGCTCACGTAACTTCATCGCCAACGGCGCGATCATGAAAGTCGCTTCGAGACGACCGCTCTTTATCGACTCAACTACGGTCGGAAAATCCGTAAAACGCTGCGACTCAAAGCGAGTCATGGCGCTGGTTCTGGTAGCGTAGTCTGTGACGGGACAGGTCAAATGACAGGTAACAGGTAGGAACCCAACCTTTAATTCCGCGCGTGCCTGCGCTTGCTGTGCACCACGTTGGGAGAGGAAACGCCAGGGCTTAAATTTAATCGCCGCGAGTACAGCTACCACGATTATCAGGCCTGCCACCCACCGAACTACGGGAGAACGTAACATTCTTTACCTCCAGATATCTCCGCGACTGCATTATTGGTCAAATAGGTCCGATAAGTCCCGTTGGTCCTATTGCAAAGCCACTACTTTCCCTCTTTCATGCTCCAGCCCCAACTCAGCCAGAATCTTGTGCACCGTAGTTACTACGTCAGGATGAGTAAGTTCTCGCGGCCTTGCAAGCGCAACGCGAAATTCGGCACAAACTCGTGCGGGACGATCGGAGAGCACCACAATTCTATCAGCGAGTTGGGCAGCTTCTTCAATGTCGTGCGTTACCAAAACAACTGTTCGTGGTAACTGAATTAACATGCGCGCTAATTCATTCCGCATTCGTATTCTCGTCAGGTAGTCGAGCGCGGAGAAGGGTTCATCCAACAAAAGAATGTCCGAGTTGCCAATCAAGGCCCTTCCCAGTTCGACTCGTTGACGCATTCCACCTGAAAGTTGATGAGGATAATGATTTGCAAACCCTTCGAGGCGGATGAGGTCCAACATTTCTTTCAACAGACGATTGCGCTCTTTTTCTTCAGGCAGCCGTCTTAAACCAAGTGCGATGTTTTCACTTACGGTTTGCCACGGAAAGAGGCTATCGTGTTGATATACCATTCGCACTTGTGCTGCCGAAATAACGCTTCCCTTGACAGGTTTGAGGAACTGCGAAAACAGGTTAAGCAGCGTGGTCTTGCCGCAACCGGATGGTCCAACGACAGCCACAAATTCCCCACGCTCGACAGCCAGGGATAGTCTTTCAAACACTACTACCGAACCAAAATTCAGTGAGACATTATCGACAATCAGGGGCTTATCGTTCATAGCCCCACCTTACGCTCGGAATCTTTGTGAGCTGCAAAAGGATGCGGTCGAGAATAATTCCAATCACGCCGATTACGATCATGCCGCAAACAAGCAAGTCCATGCGCAACCCGTTGCGAGCATCCCAAATTGCAAATCCCAGGCCTGCGCGACCAGCGATCATCTCAGCAGCGACTACCACCAACCATGCAAGTCCTGCCGTCACGCGTAATGAAGTGATGACTTGAGGAGCAATCGCCGGCAACGTTACTTTCATCAAAATTTCATTGTCGCTGAATCCGTAATCGCGTGCTACCCGAAAGTAAACTGAAGGTATGTTTGCCACGGCGGCAATGGTGGCCAAGACAAGCGGGAAGAATACCGCCATAAAGATCAAGAAAACGGTGGGCAGATCGCCAATACCAAACCAAAGAATCGCAAATGGGATCCAGGCTAAAGGCGAAAGACTCCGGAAGAAGTTGATCAGTGGAAGGAATGCGGCGCGCGCGCGGGCGTGATTACCCAACCACAGGCCAACAGGGATTCCCAGGAGGACTGCCAGGCCAAAACCTGTCGTCACACGAAACAGTGAAGCGACGATGTCATCAAGCAATCGCCCGGTTCGCAGTTCCTCGATAAACCCTTTTGCAACATCCAATGGCGAGGGGAAAACCGAATCCGGAAACACCCGTAACACAGCGATACCCGTCCAGATCAATAGCGCTATGATCAGGACGAGTAGCGGAAGGAAACGTTCTTTGTTAGAAGCAGTCTTTCCAGACACAATGAAACACTATTTGCCCAGCCGCGAAATTATCTCCTCTTGATTGGCGAGGATCCGCTGCTGATTTTCAATTACACTATCGAGCTTCGCCTGATTGTCCAGGATGGCTTTTTGGTTGCCGATTATCTCTTCCTGGTTCGAAAGCATGCGATCAAGCTTTTCCTGATTGCCCTGAATCTTTTCCTGGTTTGCGATGATCGTGTGTTGGTTGGCAATAATCTCTTCAGTAGACATCTTTAGGGGTCTCCTGGATCGTGAATTAGTTGGTTAACGGAATCGTCATGATGCCCTGCTCACTCGGTCCCTGCAATCAACCTTTAGTTGGAGTCACGGCTCAACCTTAGGTTGTAGCCTTAGGGTTTGTTTCTTGTGCTATCTTGTGCAACACAAGCTGACACCACGCGGTCGTTGTCGTTCAATATCTTCAGGCTGGTCCTCCTTGTAAGTCGCAAGTCGCGTACTTCGAGTTTCCAAATGCTTTTGATCCGTCGACAAAACAATCAAGCTGTTATTGCGCTTGTACTACTAGCGGTCGTTATAGCTGCTTCTTGTCGAACCACCAACCTCCCGAAAAAATCTACTAAGGAATACAACGAAGCCGTCAAAACTTTCTACGTTGCGCTCGCTGCCCTTCAGGTCGGAGATGACATCCGTGCGGACGCTAAGTTGTCACAACTTACACAGCTCGTTCCTGATGAACCGACCGGTTGGGGGAATTGGGGCGTTCTGGCGTTACGTCAAAGGAACTTTGACCTGGCAGCGGAACGTCTAGAGCGCGCTCGTGCACTCGCTACTGATAACGATCAAATTCAATATCTCATTGGCTTGCTGGAAAGCAGTCGTGGCCGTTCTGAGGAAGCAATTACAGCTCTGAAAAAAGCTGTCGAACTCAACCCAGGGAATTTGATTGCTATCTACAAGCTCGCCGAAGAAACGGAGAGACTTAATAGCGAGAGCAGCGCCGGAGACTTTCAAGCACTTATTCAAAAACTGGTTGCTGAGCAACCTAACAACGTCGCTGTCCTCGTGGAACTCGCGAGGATCTCAGCAAAACGCGGCGACA
>JBKPQV010000796.1:0-8871 GCA_046734235.1 Acidobacteriota bacterium | reverse complement strand
TGAGGTTAGTAGGATAGTCGCAAAAATAGCGACTGCCATAACACTCGGTTCCTCCTGTGATTTACGCCCGGTATGTCGGCCATGCCGGGCGATTTTGTTTTTATTCTGCTACGCGCCTCCCGGTGAAGGGTAAGGAGGAATTCTGCATTGTCACGGTTCCCTCGGTTTGCTCACCATCAAAGCGTGCTGCCACCTCAATTTCTACCGAGTGTCCATCCATTTGCAGGGAAGTAGTCTTTTGAAAGCCATTGTTTTGAAACTCAATCTCACCCAGGTCGGCATCGCCCATTTCTGAAGAAATGCTTGCGACCAGGCCCGAAACGTCGTTGTTTACGGATAGCGTTGCGGGAATCGTCTGACCTAACGGGCTGTCAATCTCGATTGCCCATGCGCCAACAATGTCTACCGGAGTGAGCTTGGCCGCGCTCATTTCTTTTCGTTGACCAGAGGTTGAGTAAGTCTCAATGTCGTCGCAATAAGGCTTAATCTGATCAAGAACGGCAGCGCCATCGCCTACTACAATAAGAGCTGCCTCGTCTGGCTTAACATACTGCCTGGCGACTCGTTGGATGTCTTCGATAGTTACCGCCTGAACATTATCGCGGTACATTTCCAGATAGTTCACCGGCAAATTCAACATCTTGATCTGAACGAGCTGATCGATGAGTCCTTCCTGGGTCTCGAGCCGAATGGGGAAAACGCCAGTTAGATACGACTTCGCGTCGTTGATCTCTTTTTGTGAGACCTGGTCATTACGGATGCGATCTAGTTCGTAGAAGAATTCCTTTAATGAATCACCAGTGACTTGCGTTCTTACTTCGGCCGTCGACCTGAACGTCCCCGCGCTCCGCCGCGCGTCGAGATTGGAATAGGCCCCATAGGTATAACCTTTCTCTTCACGCAAATTCATAAATAGTCTTGACGACGCTGTGGCACCAAACACCGTGTGCATGAGCAGCATCGAAAAATAATTCGGATTAGTTCTGGTTATCGCGCTATTCGCAATCACGATGTTTGATTGCGCAGAACCGGGCCGATCTACGAGGTAAGCCGTTCGCTTGGTTCTGACGGGTGGCGCCGGAAAATCGGTAACTAACTCAGCGCCTCTCGACCACGTCGAGAACAAAGATTCGAGTTGCTGGACAACCTGATCGAAACTGACATCTCCCACAGCGACAAAGACCGCATTGTTTGGGACGAAGTTGGCCTTATGAAAAGCTACAAAGTCGTTGCGCGTCGAAAGGTCGATTGACTCTATGGTTGGCGCAACAAATGCGTATGGATGATCGCCAAACATTACCCGCGAAACCATTTCACTCGCGAGAAACGAAGGTTGCGCTCGTTGTTGTCGCAAACTTTCTTTAGTGTTTTGTTTTGCCAGTGAGACTTCGTTCTCTGGAAACGAAGGTTGCAAAATAACTTCGGCCATCAAATCGAGGATTTGATCGCTGAACTGTCTTAACGCCGAAGCCGCAACGATCGTGTAGTCAGAATTCGCACCCGCCGAAATGCTTGCACCCACGCGCGCAACTTGATCGGCAATTTCCCGGCTCGTTCGCGATGTGGTTCCCTCCGGCAATAGTCCAGCCAACAAATCAGTCAGGCCTGGAAGCTTCGGTGGATCGTAAGAACTGCCGACGCGCAAGGCGAGCCGGTAGCTGACTAACGGTAGTCGCGCATCTTCAACCACGACCACCGTTAATCCATTTCGCAGAACGGTCTCACGAGCGGTTGGAATTCTAATTGGATGTGGCGCCAGCGCTGGTGGTGCCTGGTTTCGAAAGGTTTCGATTTGACTCATGTTTTATAAGTGCAGTGGTCCTGAACCGGTATCAGTTTTTGGTTGTGGATCTGTCGGATCGTTTGCTGGTCCAGGGGGTGAATGTGGATTTAATTGAGATATATCTGGTTCGGCTGTTGGCCTCTCAGGAATTTGCGGGGCTGGTGATCCTGGTTGCTGACTATCCGCTGGTACCTGAGGCGACGCAGCTGCCACGGTCTCACCGCTCTCTTCGCTCGACGCGGCTGGAATGATGTCCAGTACAACGCGGTTCTCGACGTTAATATAACGGGCTACGGCTTCCTTTATTTGACTTGCAGTAACATCAAGATAGTGTCCCAGTTCGGCGTCGAATAATCCGGGTTGAGAATCGTATAACGTGAACTCTGCAAGTCGTTGCGCGCGGTACATCGTTGATTGCCGGCCGCGAACTGAATCGTTGCATAACGAGTTGCGCAGTTTTTCCATTTCCTCGCTAGAAGGTCCATCCGTGGCAATTTCTTTGATTTCAGCAAAAATCTTGTTTCGTATCGCGTCGACTTCTTCCCCTGGTTTTGGCAACGCAAAAATGTAGAAAGCTGAAGGTCCGCGGCGTTCGTCCACACCACCTTCGATCGAGACGACTGATTCGTCACCCTTCACAAGTTTCTGATAGAGACGTGAGCTGTCTCCGTCAAAGAGAAGCGTTCCTGCCAAAGACAATGCATAAAAGTCTGGTGTTCTTCGGGCTGGTATTTTCCACCCAAGAACGAAGGCTGGCGCGGGAGCGAGCGGGTCATTGTAGACTTCTTCGGTCTTTGCAACTGAATCGACTTCCGAGACATCGACGGGCGGCGGAACAGGTTGTGCCGAGATCGTACCGAAATACTTTTGGATCAAGTCTCGAGCTTCCTTGCTGTCGAAGTCGCCGACGACGGCGAGGACTGCGTTGTTGGGAGCGTAGTAGACTCGAAAGAACTCGCGAACATCGTCGATTGTTGCCGCATCGAGATCCTCCATCGATCCAATTGTTGAATGCGCATTTGCTGGATTCGTGAAGATCAGCTCGTTCATTAACAGGAAGGCATTGACGTATGGTTGGTTGTCGTAGCGTAGTCGTTTTTCTTCCTGAACTGCGTTGCGTTGATTGTCCAAATTCTCCTGTGTGACTTTGAGAGACCGCATCCGATCACTCTCCAGCCATAGCGCAAGAGGTAAATAGTTGGAAGGAAGAGTTTCGAAGTAGTTTGTACGCTCGGTGGACGTGGTTCCATTCATAGTGCCACCGGCATTAAAGATGTATTGAAAGTGCGCGGCCTTGGGAACGTTTTCCGATCCCTGAAACATCATGTGCTCAAAGAGGTGAGCAAACCCAGTCCTACCTTCTTTTTCATTGCGTGAGCCGACATCATAGTAGACAGCGATTGACACAACCGGCATTGCATGATCCTGGCTGAGCACCACGCGCAGACCATTGTCGAGGGTATATTGCTCAAGCGGAGTTGAAGGTAGTTGAAATGTTTCGGCCACGATTTGTTTTCTCTCGTTAAATAAAGTCGTGCTTTACCCTCCGGGAGGAGACCTGGAAGGTAAAGCACTTCTGCGAAGGGGAAGAATTGGGGCTTAGAGTTAATCCTACGCACTCACTGCGATGAGTATTACGACCTCAGATGGAACGGGCAGTAAGTACAATTTTTCAGACACAAAACTAAGCTGGTTTGTTTGCAATCATGCCACGGAGTTCGGCGCGCAGTCTCTCGATCTCTCCAAGCTTTTGGTGCACCCGCTCAAACAAAGCAGACTGTGTTCTGATGCCTTCGTCGATTAGAAATCCTGCTGCCTCAGCTCTGCTCCGAAATACTCCGGCCTGGACCAACTGCTCCAGTTTGTCCTGAGCTTCCGGCGAAATCTTCACTGCTACTACGTAATCGTCTTTAGCTGAAATTGCTTTCTCAATGGTCCGGCTAATGTCGCGTCCAATCGCACTCAGCGATTCCGGAATTCGAGAGGCTATATCGCGGACCGATGATGCGGTGCGATTATGATCTTCGCCGGAGCCTGGCTCATCGTCGCGCAGCATCAAGTCATCTACCGGTTCAGGGTTTAAGGGATCTTCCTTGTGATAAGGACTACTCATCTCGTAACGACTCCTTTTGCGACCAACAAATACTATCACTAAGTATTACGACTATTTTCGGGGGTCGGTTCATTCTACGGAGCGGTGGAAAGAACCGTCAAGTTATTGCTAATTGTTAATTTTATGATTGTAGATACGAATATCTGACGATTAGAGAAAATAATTCTATAGATATTCTTGAAGAACGATTTAGGCGCACCACAATTGTTCTTCCCGGTCAACCTTGCCCGCCCCCTGTGCATCCGTTATATTGCGAATCAACTCACGTAAAGTGAGGCAGAATCAGCTTTTACTTCCGAGGTTTATACGTGAAAAGACTTTCGGCCTCTTTAATAGCGCTGCTAATCGTCATCAACTTAGCTGTGCCTGGATTTGTGTATGCGCAGCAACGTCAGCAAAGTCAGTCGGGCTCGACTGCCAGCGGTAATAATCCCACTACGGGATACCGCCGGAGCAGAGTAGCGCCCGGCGCAGCGGTCACCAATGTCGAACGAGATTTCGATGAAGCACTAAAGCTGATTCAGGAACAGTACGTTGATGGCCAAAAGCTCGACTACAACAACGTTTTCAAGTCGTCGATCATCGGGATGCTGCGTTCCTTAGATCCTCATTCCAACTATTACGACCGCGAAGAATTCGATGAACTAAAAACTGATCAACGTTCCGAATATTTCGGTATCGGAGCCTCCATTCAGAGTTACGTCTATGGAGACGATCAGGACACCTTTATTACTGCCACGTTTGCAAATTCGCCGGCTCAACGTGCTGGTCTGCGATTTGGGGATCGCATTGTCGAAGTCGACGGTGTGCCCATGAAGGGCAAGCAGTCAATTGAAGTGCGCGACAAGATCAGGGGACCTCGCGGGTCTACGGTCAAGCTCACGCTGGAACGTGCCTCGAACAAGCGCCTGGAGAAGGTCGACATAGTTCGCGATTCGGTTCCCCAGCCTTCAATCCCTGACGCTTACATGTTGAAACCTGGAATTGGTTATGTCGATATGACGCGCGGTTTCAATTACACAACGACAGATGAGCTCGTTGATGCAATTGATCGACTGCATGCGAAAGGCATGACTTCGTTAGTACTGGACTTACGAAATAACCCGGGTGGATTTTTAGATCAGGCAATTCATGTCGCGGAAGTTTTTCTGGTAAATGGTCAACTGATACTCACACAGAAAGGGCGTAACGGATTCCGCGATAACTCCTATACCTCGAGAAATAGCAATCCAGATATGACGCCATTGGTGATCCTGGTTAATGAGAACACGGCCTCTGCTTCTGAAATTGTTGCGGGAGCAATGCAGGATCACGACCGAGCTTTAATTGTCGGGCAGACGAGTTTCGGCAAAGGTTTGGTGCAAAGCATTATTCCATTGGAGTACGGAGCTGGATTGACGCTTACTTCTGCTAAGTATTACACGCCCTCTGGTCGCTTGATTCAGCGAGATTATTCGAATGGTGGTCTATACGACTACTACACTCATGGTGGGGTGACCGGAAGCAATTCGAAAGAGGCTGCCAAACCAACCGGACCGGAAAAGAAGACCGATACTGGTCGAGCGGTCTATGGTGGTGGGGGAATTACCCCAGACGAAAATATTGAGCCGAGAACTATATCGCTTTCACAAAGGCGCCTGCTAAGTCCGACATTTGTTTTTGCGCGTGACCTTGTAAACGGTCGCGTACCTGGTTTTGAGTCGGACAAGATTGCAGGAGGTATTGATTACCGGCACGAACTAATGGCGGACGAATTTAAGATTTCCGACGCGCTCTTCCGGGCATTCCGAAATTTTGCGGCTAATGATCCTGCTTTCAAAGTTACTGCCGCAATGATCGACAAGAATCGCGCTTTCGCTGAAATACAACTCCGCTTCAACATCGTGACAGCTGCTTACGGTAGGGTGGTTGGTGATCGCGTTTTCATCACCCAGGACGATCCTCAGGTCGCGAAAGCGGTTGAAGTTGTTCCCAAAGCCCGCAACCTGGCGATGGGAAGTAAGCAATCTAAGGCTCAACAATAGTATTTCAGATTTCAGATTGTAGATTTCAAATTGGCCGGCCTTCCGCAATCTGAAATCTGCAATCTGCAATCTACAATCTGAACTAGCCTCTGTTTCAACAATAAAACATAGTCTTGCGCCTAAAACCCGCAGTGTGGTAAGTTCGCATGCGGAGGAAGTGCGAATGACGAGACCGGCGAAGACCCTGGTTAATACTGAAGAATTGGGAAGAGCAATTCGACGACGCAGAGAAGAGCTTGGTCTTAGCTTGCGCGACGTCGCAACCGAGACCACCGTCTCCGCGTCAACGCTCTCGCGCATTGAAAACGGGACTGGAAAGCCCGACGCTGACAACATCGCCCGCTTAACTGCATGGCTTGATGTGCCAATGGAAAGGATTCTGACTGGTCGACCTTCCCAATCTGACTCGACTAAGGCTGTTATCTACTATCCACAGGAACCCACACCTGAAATCGTTGAGGCGCATCTTCGTGCCGATCGCAATCTGACTCCCGAAACCGCTGCTGCCCTCTCTGAGCTCTTTAGAGTCGCTTACACCCAATTCAGTAAGGCTGGCGCTGAGAAAACTACCAAGAAGAAGCGGTAACGAATCCTGGCGTTTCGCCATGGTGCAATACAGAACAAGAGCGCCGCTACTGGAAAACCGAACCACGAAGTCCCCAAGACACAAAGACACAAACCGGTCCAATTAATGGAGATTTGTGTCTTAGTGTCTTTGCGACTTTGTTGGTTAAGTTTTCGCACAGTCGCTGCGCTCCTGTTCTGTATTGTGGCTCCAATTTAATATACTCAAACCGTGCTGGCGAGCGACCTACCTCCCGGAGACAAATGGAGAAAGTTTGAACTCAAGGCCCTCGGCCTGCGCGATTTTGCTCGGGTGGGAATCGACCAACCATTGAATCCTTTTGCGCTGGCCGAGTTTGCTAATCTTGTGGTGGTCCAGTTTGACCAACTAAAAGGCTTGAGCGAGTCTGCTCGCGAACATTTGCTCGGACCAGCAGTCGAAGCATGGTCTGGAGGCGCGTGTGCACTACCTGATGGCCGAAAACTTGTGGTCCTTAATCCGACGCATGGAAGGGCACGCACGAACGCGACATTGATGGAGGAAATCTGTCATGTATTTCTCGGCCACCAGGCCAACCGTCTTTCCATAGTTACGAAGGACGCGCGTGGAAAGGTAATGTCGCGGGATTATCGAAAGAGCGACGAGGAAGAGGCATATGGTGTTGGTGCAGCTGGACTGGTGCCATACTCCTCGCTAAAACGATTTCTGCGAAACGGAAAGGCAACAAATCAAATCGCGGCCCATTTTCGTGTAAGCCGCGAACTCGTCGAGTATCGTATGAAAGTGACTCGTTTGTGGCATGACTACAAGCCCGGTGTCCGATAAACTCTGTAAGCGGAAATGAGGAACTGGAAGAAAAGCCCCCGAACCAAATGAGTGAACAACTAAAAGACGCACCTGCGCAAGGTCTCACAACAATTGACAAACTGCGCATGCTGCTGGATATCACCAGTAAGATCAGTCGCTCACTTGATCTTCAGGAAGTCCTAAATCTGGTGATGGACACTCTTGATTCCCTCATACCTTATGACGCCGCCGGCATCTTTGTTGTGCAATGCACTGACAAGGAATTAGTGGCCCAGGGTGAGGAACCCTGCACCTTCAAAGCTGAAGCCGTTCGAGGTTATGACATCGATGAATTGTCGGATTTGCACCTGAAGCTTGGTGAAGGTTTTATTGGCAGCGTTGCCGTTAGTGGCGAACCTATTATCTCTCACGACGTCCGGATCGATCCGGTCTACGTCAATGCTCGTGATCGTACGCGTTCAGAAATGGTTGCGCCGATCATTTCAAACGATGAGGTTATTGGTGTATTCGATCTCGAAAGCGATGAGCTCAATGCATACTCTGATGATGATCTGCAGGTTTTGATGCTTTTGGCTTCGCAGGTCGCCATTATCATCGAAAAGGTGATGCTGCATGAGCAGTTGATCGAGAAGAAACGACTCGAAGGACAATTGGAAGTTGCCCGTCAGGTGCAGCTCGAATTGTTACCTCCCAATGATCCGGAGCTGGAAGGTTTTGATATTAGTGCCTACAACTTTCCCACTGAAGAGGTTTCAGGTGACTATTATGATTGGGTTCGGATCTACGATGATCAAATAGGTCTGGTCATTGCGGATGTCGCGGGAAAGGGTGTGCCTGCCGCACTTTTGATGGTTTTCCTACGAGCCAGCTTGCGCGCCGCCACACATATCGGCTACGCGACTCACATTTCAATGTCGAAGGTGAACTATTTGCTTTGGGAGTCGATCGAGCGTAACCAGTTCATCACGGCTTTTTACGGAATACTCGATGCAGCCAATAGAACACTTTCGTATTCAAATGCTGGTCACAACCCTCCTTTATTGATCGATTCTCAAGGTGGTACTCGCTTTATCGATCGTGGTGAGCAACCACTGGGAATGTTTCGCGAAACTCGTTATCACGAGTATTTCCATACGTTCAAACCGGGCGAGATTATGGTGCTATATACTGATGGAGTCACCGAGTCGCTAAGTCCTGGCGGAGAAGAATTTGGTCGGGAACGATTAGCAGAGGCAATTAAGGATGCGGCCGATCTGACTGCTCGTGAACTTGTTGCGCACATGCAGCAGCAGGTTTTGGAGTGGACTGATGGCGCAGGTTCGAACGACGACGCAACCTTTTTTGTAATAAAGGCCCTCAAATAACAAAAGCGGGAGATCTTTCAATCTCCCGCTGTTGCCAACACTTTAACTATTTGATTCTAATGTGCAGTTAGCGAGCAATGAGCGTGGTCTCCGCCCGGAGCGAGTGGAGCACGATAATCGCCAAAGTGAAACTCAGCTTCGGCCTCCGACAAAGCATACACATCGAAGCCATATGCATCGAGATAGTCTGCCAAATCATCGGGGGAAAGAAGATA
>JBKPQV010000795.1:0-5722 GCA_046734235.1 Acidobacteriota bacterium | reverse complement strand
AGCGTTCAGACGAGCAATTACAGTGCTCAATACGGACAGAACGCCGGGGGCGTCGTAAACGTGATAACAAAGTCAGGAACAAATCAGTTCCACGGAAATGCGTTTGAATTTCTGCGCAATTCGGTCTTTAACGCACGACCATGGCACTCAACCACCAAAGATGCAGTAAAGCGAAATCAGTTCGGAGGAACATTTGGTGGGCCAATTTTTCGTGACCGCACCTTCTTCTTCGGTGCATATCAACAAACGATTCAACGCAACATTCTTACGGCTAATGC
Organism: Acidobacteriota bacterium; assembly: GCA_046734235.1. GTDB lineage: Bacteria > Acidobacteriota > Blastocatellia > Pyrinomonadales > Pyrinomonadaceae > PSRF01. Next base: position 5,444 of record JBKPQV010000795.1, on the reverse strand, counting down.
AGCTTCAGTCCCGAGTGCTGCTGCGCGAGCAACTGCAACCGACGCTTCTGTGATCTCGCTACTCAAAGGGATTCCACTCGGGACACCAACGACAAATCCTTTGCTCAATTCGCTGATCTTTTCCCGGCCCGATCAACAAGACTTCAGAGAATTTACCCTCAGGGTAGATCACTCGTTTTCAACAAAGAACCAGGTGACATTTCGCTATTTCTATGATCACTTCACGAGAAATGCTGTCTTTGACGCAAACAACCTTCTCACCTATTCAGATGGCTCTACTATCAAATCGCAAAACTTCCTGGGCCATTGGACCCACGTGTTCAAGCCCTCGATTATTAACGACTTTCGTGTCAGCTATGCTCCCGAGAATGCAACACGCGGTCCAGCCGCTGATGCCGTTGACGTAACGGCCTTTGGAGTAAAACTTCCGTTCCAATCTCCGGAACATGCGATTCAACAGGTGCGCATCAACGGCGTCTTTAATTTTGGTGACAATCCTCAAGCCAGTTTCATCCGGAACAATCTGACCTTTGCCGATGATGTTAGTTGGGTCGTTGGAAAACACGACCTGAAATTTGGCGGCACTTACGAACGCAGCAAAGTTGATCTGCTGAACCAGTTTTTCCAACCTGGCGAGTTCAGCTTTTCTACACTAGCGAACTTTTTAGCCGGAAAGCTTAGCGACTACAGCGGCAACCTGGCTTTCAGACAGGGCGCGGGTGAGTTTAAGAACAACCGCAACAACTTCATGGGGTTCTACATTCAAGACAACTTTCGATTCAGCAAACAACTCATGTTGAATCTCGGACTCCGTTGGGAACCGGCTTTGCCATGGCAAGAAATCAAAGGTCGACAGGAACAATTCCGACTACCTGATCTAATAGCCGGGAAACGGTCAATTATGTTTCCAAACGCCCCTGCGGGAGTCTTCTTTCCGGGAGATGCTGGCGTGCCGGAAGATGGTGTGCGACCTAATTACATGAACTTTGCGCCCCGAGTCGGGTTCGCATACGACGTGTTTGGCGATAGCAAGACCAGTGTTCGAGGCGGCTTCGGAATCTTCTACGATACGAGAATTATGGGCGCCATCAACAACCGTTTCGCTGACTTGACACCCTTTAGCCCGCAGTTTGTTCTCAATACTGGTGTCGTTAATCCGGGCACCTTCAACGATCCATTGTGCACCCTTGCGGCAACACAAGCTCTGCAAGGCTGTACAAATCAAGCCTCTGCCTATCCGTTCCCGTTCACTTATCCACCAGCCCAAAACATTAATTTTGGATTAGGGGTCTTCGTGCTGAGTTGGGATCCGGTAAACAAATATCAGACACCAACTGTATACAACTGGAATCTGTCAATCGAACGTCAACTTCCCGAAAACGTGCTGGTCCGAGCGGCATATGTCGGCTCGCACGGCAGTCACATAATGGAGACCCTAAACCTGAATCCGCGACCGGTAGGAACGACTTCTTCAACACCAACTCGACTCAATGCGATCGCTGGCGCACCGTTGTTTAGTACTGTCCAACAGGATCTTCAGGACATCAACTCAAACTACAATTCGATGCAGCTCTCTCTCGAGAAGCGAATGTCTCGCGGATTCCAAATACTCGCTAATTACACTTTCTCTAAGAGTCTTGACGATCTACCTCCTCGCGCGGGCGTGGGCGGATTCGATACTTCATCGGCGAAACCCTGGGATGATCCGACTCGACATGCATTCGATTATGGTCCGTCCGAGTTTGATCATACACACCGATTCGTTGCTTCCTGGGTCTGGGCGTTGCCGTCGCTCAAGGATCACAACGCTCTCGTGGAGGGTTTCCTTGGCGATTGGCAATTGACTGGATTGATGCAAGCTCAAACCGGTCGTCCAATGTCAGTCGTACAGGGCGCTGACATTTCGGGAACCGGCATCGGTCAAGATCGCGGCACCTTCACTGGTGTTGATCCTTCGTCATCCGGCCCATGCGTTGGCGTGGCTTCATGTAAGTTGTGGCTAAATCCTGCGGCATTCAAAGCTGGCAACGATCCTTCGATCCAAAAGACATTTGGCAACATCGGTAAGGGCAGTTTACGTTTTCCAGGGTTCTACGCCTGGGACATGGGACTGTCGAAGACAATCTCCATCACTGAACGTTACAAGATTCAGTTGCGTGGGGAGTACTTCAACATCTTCAACCAAGTCAACTTCCTGGACGACGAAGGTACCGTTAACAACTTCTCAACTGTTAGCAACGGAAACTTTGGCAGACTGCGTACGGCAAAGGATCCGCGCATTGGCCAAATCGGCTTGAAATTCATTTTCTAGGTTGCCGGTAATGCGCGCTGAAAGAGCTTCGAGGCGTCTTGTTCGAGTGACGCCTCGAAGCTTTATGGTGAGATTGTTTGTATAAAAACAAATCCCAGCGACTTCCGTGTTCGCATCAGTCTAAACGAACGCGCTGTTGGTACGCGCTGTACCCTCTGAGTTCCCCTGGCAGTATCTGCTTTCCATCAAAGGGTCGCCAGATAAGAAAGGAATCGCCGCAAACATGGTCCAAGGTTTTGGCTGCTCGCCAAATAATGAACGCCTTCAGCATCTCAGCGTCCCCGAAGTTGCCAATAAACTGATTTGATTGGATCAGCCATAAATTGAACCCATCGAGGTTTGAGTCGGAGAAGTCGTTGGGATTTTAATCGCAGGTAAACAAAGTACTGCATCAACAGAAACGCCTCATTGAGAAAGCTAAAAGCGTTGCTGAAAAAACCCGTCAAGGCTTGATGGTTCCTTTAAGATCGACTGGGGGCTTTGGTACATAGACAGTAGGGTCGTTCTTCCAATACTTATGGTATGACGTTTGGAAAAGACCATCTTTGAACACACCGAAAAAGCTCCAGCAGTGTGTAGAATCTTTCATGTATTCAGGAATCGTTAGCGCGTCAGGAAAACGCTCTGCGGCGGTGGAAGATCTATCGACGGGTTCACCGTGCAACTCTTGTTTCAACTGAGAGTTTGCGGGTGTATCAAATAGTATTTCAACATCGCCGAACTGTTGATTGTACTCGGCCGTATTCAATGGTCTTTCTACCCACGCACAACTGCCCGCATTCAGGCCACTGCTATCAAGACCAGCCGCGCGTTCGTACTGTCCCCGAGAAGACATCAGTACCGTGAGAATGACTTCGCCCGTAGCAGTCGTTTTCTCACTCATCCGCGAAAAGCCGATAGCAACCGGCCCTTTCGATGAAGGTGTTGTGCCACCTCGACATCGCAACTCATATACCGCGGCCTTCTTCTCAACTGTAGGATCGATTTTGCGTCTTGGAAGAGACTGCGCACCTTGTCCGAGAGCAGTCACTAGAAAACCTAAGATGAATAGCAGTGCGCATAACGACTTTTTCATACCTGTTCCTTCCTTCGAAGTTAGTAGTCAATCTGCGCGTTCACGACGAATTTCAGAAAGAAAGTCGAGTACCACCTTTGACTATTTCATTAGAGGGAGCGCGAGCACTTAATCCCTTTCGCCGCTTCGAGGTCATTAGTGATTATCAATTTGTGGTTATGCCGTCTTTAAATAGTCGGGTATCAGAGGCTTTCCTGAATTTGCGGCGAACTCGTCTGGAACCTAGGGCACCTGCCAGGCCGGTGGCCAGGAGAATCATTGTCGCTGGTTCTGGCACGGGTGCGGGGCCGACCGTTATCGAAAAGCTTTCAGTGTTGGTGGAAATGGGGTCGTCGTAAAGCAAGGTAACCTGGCCGACAAGCACTGAGCCTAAGGTGGCCTCGACCGGAATGGTAACAGTGAAAATTGGAAGTGGCCCAAGCGTGTCGCCGGCCGCCACAACTTGTTGGGCAAAATTGATGATAAAAGGCAAGTGGCTGAAATCATCGAACACATTTCCATCAAAGTGAATCCCTGTGATCTTGGCAGCGTTCGAATTTGTCGTGCCGGTATTGGTAACCGAGGCCGAAAAGACAATCGTTTGACCCGGTAACCCGAATTGATTCGGGTTCTGAAGCGTTAAAACAAGCGGGTCGGCCTTTGCTATAGCAGCAGTGCTCAGACAAAGAACAAGACCGGCAAGGGAAGAGAAAAAGATCCTGCGTGATCGAAACAATTGGATTGTCCTCCAATCTTCAGATTTGAAAGTAACTTTGTTAACTAAAGCCCTCATCTTCTTCAAGGTATGTCTGGATTCGTGAACTCGATATAACCGCTCACGTCAAAAGTCAGGGTGACACCATGGCGGTCGAAAGGCAAAGAAGTGATCGTAAATGGAATGTTGATGTACTTCCCTGGATATTGGGACAGGTCAAACACACCTCTCGCGTAATTAACTTCCTTGTCACAGGTTGAAGCGAGGGATATTCTTTTTGGTGTCAGGTGCTCAAACCACAGTGGATCTTCATTACTACCTGGACTCAATAAGCAGCCGAAGACACCAGTCGCATCGTCGTCGGTGCCTGTTATCAAAAGCCGCAGTCTGTCCGGGGCATTTTTGATGACCAGCGACAATCTGCCTCGTAGCTGTTGTATGTGACCACTCTCCCAATCTAAGGTGGCGTTGTCGTTGCCTAAAAGAATTCTTGCTTGAGACGGTTCAGCCGGATTCGCCTCAAAGACAAAGAAGAGATCGCCATTGCTGTCACTATCGCTATCGTCCAAAATCTTTATTCTTGTGAAGGTAACTCTAACGTTACGACCTAAGGTTCTGAAGCTGCCTGTTAGCTGGTATTCGGAATATGATCCGTGGGCGGGTAATGTAACGATGTAGTAGTAGAGCGTTCCCTGCTCCAATTTGATCTGAGTTTGGTATGAGCCACCTGCATACGCAGTGTCTTTTGGAGTACTCTTGTTTTGCATTACAGCGGGACTGAACCTCAGTCCGGATGGATTGAACTTGGCGTGATTGACCGAGTCAGTGACAGGTAGATTCTTATCGATTTCAACGAGCGGCATTGGACCGGGGCGAGCGCTAAACGTAACCGTTGCGCCATTGATGGTTGGTGAGAAAATGAGATTGCGAATGGCAGGAAGCATTACATCATTCGCTGGATATGACGGCTTCACATCTGTGCCTTCTTTTGGCTTCGCAGGAATGATAATGACGCCGATTTTGTCTCTGGGCTTCGATGTTTTTTCCGCACCTTGACCGTTCGCGTCCATGGCGACGCAAACAAGAAGTGACAAAGACCCGCATGCAATTAATAATTTCTTCGTCTGCATAGTGTTAGTAAGAACATCACAGACATCAAAGAATCCGGATATGAATACTCTTTCAGGGTGCGTATACCATTTCGAAAACGAGCTTCGCGTTTGTTTGTGCTTCAGTTAAGGTCACACTCTTGTTTCCGATGAACTTTCGGTAGTTGCCCTCTGGTGGTTGTGGTTCACTGCCGCCAATCCAGGCTGCAGTCAAACGAATGGAGCGATCAAATCCGGTGTAACCGGGCGGTAAGA
>JBKPQV010000794.1:0-6270 GCA_046734235.1 Acidobacteriota bacterium | reverse complement strand
GCGCACAAAAGAGACGTGCTTGTTGCTGTTGATAACAGTACGGCTACCATTCTGGGTCAGAATCCTCTTGAACTCGGCGCGGATTTCTCTGTAGCTTCTGACACAAAAGGGCTGACCGGACACTCGGATCTTATTATGGGTCACGTTGCGGTGCGGGAGTCTGTATGGGCAGAAAAATTACTGACTTGGCGGACACAATTTGGCGCGGTACCAGGGCCTATGGAAGTATGGCTAGCACACCGTTCGCTAGCGACTTTAGAAATGCGATTGGAAAGGCAATGTCGCAATGCCCTAACCATTGCCGAATACTTGACGACACGCTCCGACATCAGCGGATTACGCTATCCGGGGCTGCCGACTGACCCGTCCCACAAAATTGCTGCGCAGCAGATGCGTTATTACGGTCCGGTGCTAAGCTTCGTACTTGCGGATCGAGCGAGTGCCGAAAAGTTTTTGAAATCATGCAAATTAGTGATTGAAGCAACGAGTTTTGGTGGAGTGCACACCACCGCTGAGCGACGAGCTCGTTGGGGAAGCGACCGTGTACCGGAGGGTTTTATTCGCCTTAGTGCCGGGTGTGAAGACAGTCAGGATTTGTTGGATGATATTGTTCAGGCGTTAGATTCAATAAGTGACTAGATGCGCTTTTACTCGGATGCCGATCCATTCATCACGCCTGATGGTACGCATCTCTATTTCATTTCGAATCGGCCGGTGCTAGGCAAGGGAAAACCAGATCTCGACATCTGGATGGTTGAGAAAACAAATAGTGGATGGACCGAACCAAAGATTCTTGGCGCGCCAATAAACAGTCCAGGCAACGAGTGGTATCCGACGATCGCTGCGAATGGGACCATGTATTTCAGATCGGATCGCGAGGGCGGGAAAAGGAGAACCGACATCTATCGCAGCCGCCTAGTTGATGGAAAGTATCTAGAACCAGAAAATCTCGGCGATACGGATCGCTGCAATCTCCCTGTCCCCCCAGAACGATTTGCGACGGTCTTAAATGGATGAAAAATCAATTACACGACAGCGATGGATGCAGGGAGGGATAATCTTCGGATGCTGGACGTTGTATGCACTCTTCTTCACTAGCCAGCGATACATACGAGACGCTTATCTCGGTAGGCCGATAACATGGCGCTTGACGTTGGGAGAATGGTTAAGCGAAGCATATGCCTGGGCCTTGCTCACCCCGTTTCTTCTTATCCTCGCGAAGCGCTTTTCGTTCGAGCGAGGCCGCCGGTGGCACAGTTTCTTAATCCACCTGTCTGCCAGTGTGCTTTTCACGCTTATCGAACTTCTGCTCTATATTTTAGTCGCGCCACCCTTCGCCGGGTCTCAGGTGTGGAAAAAAGACTTTGGTTCAACGTTCATCTATGCATTTACTGGGGACTTTCACCAAAATCTTCTTACTTACTGGACTCTCCTCTGCATTATTCTGTCGATAAATTACTATCGTAAATTCAGGGAGCGCGAACTAAGGGCGGCTCAGCTCGAAATCAAGTCTTCTCAACTTCAGGCACAATTAGCGCAGGCGCAACTCAGCACCCTCAAAATGCAACTGCATCCTCACTTTCTGTTTAATACTTTGAACGCCATTGTCGTTCTGGTTCGCAAGAGAAGTAACGAGGAAGCGGATCGCATGCTCACTGAGCTGAGCGAATTATTGCGTTGTGCGTTGGATAATATCGGCGCTCACGAAGTTACCTTAAAGAAAGAGCTCGAGTTTCTCGATCGCTATCTGGCGATTGAGCAGGTCCGCTTCAAGGATCGGCTGAATATCGTGCAAAAAATTGAGGCGGATACACTAGATGCTATAGTGCCTAATCTTGTGCTTCAGCCGTTAGTCGAGAACGCTATACGCCATGGAGTCGGTAAAAAGGCCTCAGCAGGTCTCATCGAGGTTAGTGCTAAGCGAAAGGGAAAGGAACTGCACATCAGAATTCGCGACAATGGGCCAGGGCTCCCGAAAGATTGGGATCGTTCCGACGGAAAGGGTATCGGAATCACCAACATACAAGCGCGGCTCCAGCAGCTTTACGGAGACGCGTCGAAACTTGAGTTAGAAGTTGCACCCGATGGAGGCACCGTCGCTTCTTTAATAATCCCTTGTCATTTAATAAATGAATAAGATTAGAACACTGATCGTTGATGATGAACCGCTCGCGCGCGAGGGAATCCGGATGCTTTTGAGCGAAGACCCGCAAATAACTATTGCCGGCGAATGCAGCGATGGTAGCGACGCGGTCGAAAAAATTGTTGAGCAACTCCCCGATCTGGTATTCCTCGATATACAGATGCCGGAAATAAGCGGGTTTGACGTTCTGGAACAGATTGGTTCGGACGCTGCGCCGCCTATCATCTTTGTCACCGCCTTCGATAAATATGCGCTACAGGCGTTCGACGTACATGCAATTGACTACCTCCTTAAACCTTTCACACGAGAGCGATTTTTTAAAGCCCTCGAAAAAGCCAAGGTGCAGATCGCCACGGGCGAAGCGCATAAAAACCTACAAGCATTGATCGAAGGTCTTGAACTACGCGGCAAGTACATGGAACGCGTTGTAGTTAAGACGTCAGGAAGAATATTCTTCCTGGATGTTGGGGAGATAGAGTGGATTGAGGCGGCAGATACGTATGTTCGACTGCACGTTGGACGAGAATCTCATCTCGTAAGAGGAACGATGAATCGGCTGGAAACCAAACTCGATCCTAACAAGTTCTTGCGTATCCACCGCTCAATCATAGTAAACCTCGAACGCATCAAGGAATTGCACCCCCTGTTCCACGGCGAATACGCAATCACGCTCCACGATGGTACCCGATTAACTTCAGGCCGGAGTTATCGCAACAGACTGCAACCACTGCTCGAGAATCTATTCTGAGACTGGTACGCTGCCATGCTTTAGAATTGAGAAAGGTTTCACTGAAAATGAAAACGACTAAATTCAAAGTCATGCCAAAACTTGTTCTTTTGTGTCAGAGGTTGTTGGTGGCTACTCTTCTCACTGCCATTGTGCTAAGCGCGTCGACGATTATCGCTGCACAAACAGTCAATGTGGATCGAGTTGTCGCTGAACTCGAACCAGAAATTCAGCGCGCGATGTTGGCTGGAAACATACCATCTGCGTCTGTCGCTTTGATCTCAGGTGATCAGATTATTTGGTCGAACGCATATGGCTACTCCAATCTTTGGGCTAGAACTCCAGCGACCACGAACACCGTCTATCTCATCGGTTCCACGTTTAAGGCGATGTCGACTATTGCGCTGCTTCAACAAATGGAGCAGGGCAAATTCAAACTCGACGATCCGGTGAATAATTATCTGACGGACTTTAAGATTCAGGGTGAAGACCCACAACATCCAATTACGTTTCGACATTTGCTCACGCACACCTCAGGCTTGCCTGGTGACTTCGGTGGCTTCCCGGTCTGGGGCGACACCGTGCCGCCACCGCTCGAGGAATATCTCCGCAAGTCGCTCAAGGCCACTCAGCCGCCTATGAAATCCGTGGTCTATTCGAACATGGCTTACACGCTGATCGGATATTTGGTGCAGAAATTCTCGGGAGTACCTTACAAAAAATATATTCAGGAACACATCTTCACGCCGCTGGAGATGACGAGCACGGCGTTTGAGCCAACTCCTGAAATGGGCGAGCGATTGTCTGTGCCTTACGTGTTTGATGAAAAGACTGGGAGCCAGGTCGCGACCGTGCGAGTCAAAGCCTCGGTCTGGCCGGCCGGCTTGGTGTACGGCACGGTGCTCAATCAATGCAATTGGTTGATTGCGAACCTGAATGGCGGCGTGTTCAAGAAGAACCGAATCATCGATGAAAAAACTTTGGACCAGATGATGACGATTCAATACGACCAGTTCAAAGGCGGAATCGAAGGTATCTGGGGAAATGAAACCGCGGGGTTCGGCCTAACCTGGTGGAACGAGGTGCGAGACGGCGACCGCTATTTCGCGCACAGCGGCAGCGTCGCGGGCTATACAGCGTTCCTGCTCGGTAATCGCGATCGCAAACTCGGGTTTGCCATATTGACGAATGGTAACCGCTCGCATCCTCATCTCTTCAAGTTGGCCGATAGGGCCATGGATATCATGAAAAAGTACACCACCCAGAAAGCCGAGCCGTCGCGCTAGATCGAGAACGCCAGATGAAAATAGCAGCCGACACGTTCTGACAATAATGCTTACAGTAACATCGTGAGGCGAGCCTCATCGTCTCACGCCACGCTTTGAGCCTCATCAACTACGACTGGCTTGAACCGAATTAGACCTCTCTTCAATTCCTCAAGCGCGATGCTCGTATTCCTTCGCTTCAGTCGATCGGCTAAGATCCGCGGCTGTGCACCTAGTAAGAGTTGTTTGCTTCTGTGGGCTGCCAGGATGACTAACTGAAATCTGGACACGATACCTGGCCACTGCGCCAATGTGGTCTCGTTAGGAACGTTACTGCTCACTTCTACTATTCCGCTCATTTGTTTTATCCCGCCTTTCATACACTGTGATCCTTCCCCGGTCTACTTTTTGGAATTAAAGCAGGTTTTCCTGACTGGCTACGTCTGTAGTAGAAATACAGAATCGCTAACATGACAACGAAACTTTCAATGACGGTCATTAGAATGACTATTTTCATAAGCACCACAATCTTCCTAAGTCGTTATGAAACTGTCGCGCGATCATTGGATTCCCTGTGTTGTTCCCCTAACGACCTCTATGTCTGACAGAATGAACCTTTCAAACTGCCCTGTCTGTGCGCAACCTCACATAGGGATGACTGTCTCCCCCGGCACAGATCCGCCATCGGTCAGACCTACCTCGGACTACTCGCACGAATTGTTAGTTCTGTGCCGACTGGCAGCTCGAGGTTGTCTTTGCCCTGAATAAAAACTGTACCGGCTCCGCCTGCGGCGCCAATGATTCCACCGATCGCCGCACCTTTCCCACCGCCGGCAATGGCGCCGATGATGGCGCCGACCGCCGTACCAATACCCGCACGTTGGATGGTTTGCGTCGTCTGGTTGGTGCCTTGAGCACTTCCCTCGTTGTCAACCTTGACTGTGTCGCCATTCATCAATCGCACATTTCCCAGCACGCCGGAGAATTTATAGATCTGACCGTTCTTTAACCGAATCCTGTTGAAGGTGAGCGACATCCCTGACCGGCCGGATAAGCGTCCTCCCTGGTCAACATTGCCCACCGTGCCTTCAATGACTGCCCCCTCGAATTGACTGGGATCGCGCACGGTCATGGTGAACGGGTCACCCTGCTGCGACAGCTTTGCGGTCAGATCATTGTTCAAGATGGCTACTAGTGTCTCACCATCTCGCACCATGAATTCCCCCCTGGTCGAACTGGCGTTACCCAGAACCGGTCCCGAATCGTTATAGATGCTCCACTGCGCTACATCAGCGGTGCGGTCATAAACACTATCAACGACTACCGGTTGAGTTAGTCTGTCGGAATAGATCTGCCGCCGCACTTTTAGACTGCGTTCGTTTTCACTTGCATCGAAAGTGACATTAAAATCATTCTCTTTGTAGCCATTCGAACTCACTATTAACAGATCTCCACGAAGCGTCGCTGTTACCTTGGTCCATCTGCCGTTGGAAAGTTGTTCCTGACGCTCGCGGCCATCTGCCTCAAAGGTCGACTGTGGCGCTAGCGAAGAAGCAATAGTCATCGTTGCACCGCGACGCTCGATCATCAGCATCTCGGGAGAATCAAGTCGCGCCAGAATTTGGTCGGCGACAGCCTGCCGTTCGCCGGTACGTAAATTCTGAGTCGCGCGCTGCGCTTTGTCGCGCGGGTTATCACTCCGAGACGAATCCAATCTAAAGGTACCGGTTAGACGATTAGTACTCGTGTTTCCAGATGATGAAATTGGGCTGTTTCCCCAACTCGGAGTTACGCTGTACGCGCTGGCCAGGACGCTTAGATCTCCGCGCAATGTAGACCAATCGCTTTTGACTTGGTCTGTAACCGGTTTGTCGCGTATGAAAATATCTAGGGGCGTTGCCTGGTCGAGCAGGCGTCGGACGTCGTCCGTCACCAACTGCCTGGCATCGAAGCGAATGCGCAATTGATCGGTGGCCTTTTTGAAGCCTCGAAGAGCATCGTTCATGTTGCCCTCGCTTCTGGTGCGATCGTAAGGTTGCCTGAAAAAAGTATCTGTAAGACTCACACGAAATGTGTCGCCGCCGTCCTCGACCCGCTGGATTAGTTGATTGAGTTCGCTCTCGGACAGTCGGAAC
>JBKPQV010000793.1:0-16951 GCA_046734235.1 Acidobacteriota bacterium | reverse complement strand
ATAACCAGGTTCGATCGATCCTTAGCATAAATGCTGTACAGAGTTGTGTTGGCTGTGGAATCCTGCTCTTCCCATTCAAATCCACCGTTGTTGGTCCTTAGAACAACGCCATCACCGCCGACAGCCCAACCACGAATTTTGTCCTTATCAAACCTGATCGCGTTGATGGAGTTTCCCTGGGGTAACGGGTTCTGCCATTGCCAGCCTTTGAAAGGATCCTGGGCAAAAGTTGTAGTTGCCGTCGCTATTGCGACGAACCCGTAGCATGCTGACAGAGTCAGGACAGAGGCAATTGAGGCACAGACTTTTCTAAACTTGAGAGGCACTATCACAATCCAGGGACTTTGAATTGGGGAGGCCGAATTATAAACGTCAATATGCTGGAAAACGAAATGCTTAAGCTTTACAAATACAATAATCGAAGATACGAATCGTGATTCGTGGCGAACTAATTACTGTTCTGAATCCCAAACTCCGATTCGATCAACTGCCTCGCGCAGCACTGATTCTTTTACTGCCTGGTCACCCGCGATGCGACGGGCAGTGGCATCGGCTGTTTCCTGAAGATGATGGCCATCGTGACCACGCGTCCATTGCCAATTTACTTTGTGTGGGCGGGCCGCCTTATCCAGCCGATCCCACCACTTGTGATTTGTTTTGCGGCGGTAGCGCCCATTCATTGTTTCCACTACATACCGAGAATCGGTAAAGAGGTCGACAAAACAAGGTTCTTTTAACGACTCAAGTCCGATTGCCGCCGCGACAATTTCAGCCTGTTGATTAGTACCTTCACCAAGATATTCACCAACCGCACGCCAGATTCCTTTGTAACCCAACAGGGCAACGCCCGCTGCCCGGCTCATATCCCGGCCGTTTCCTAAACTGGAACCGTCGCAATAAATCTGAACGCGCTTGCGAGGCGTTTCATTTGTACTTGATTGGCTCAATCGCAGTTTCTGATCTTCAAGAATTTCGCGCTGTGTAGCCTAGCACGAACCTCCAACACGAGCACGTGCGCACTAATCGCCGCAATGACGGAAATCGGCTAGAATCGCAACCGCCAATGAGCGGCACTAAAATCAAAAAGTTAGCCAAACTTTTCTTCGTTGCCGGACGGAAATGCATTGCGAATCCATCAGAAGCCTTTTTGCTGTGCCGGATGGCCTGGTGGGTTGGATTCCTGTCGGCTGCAGCACGCTGGTATCCTTTGCCGCGCGCACTCGAACTAGTATCTGGAAGCGAACTGCGGATAGGCGACATTCAAGATCTCGAATTGCAAAACCGTCTTGCTAAATCGATCGACCTGGTCCTCTCAGCCGACATTCTCTTCTTTAGACCGATTTGCTGGAAGCGAGCAGCAGTATTACGTAGATACTTATCGCGAAACGGAATCGCTACTCGCATTCTGTTTGGCGTGAGAACGGAAGAGGCAGGAAAAGTCAGCGGACACGCGTGGCTCGAGGCTAACGGAAGACCGATCCTCGAAAAAGTGCCGCCGGATTATGTAGTTACCTATTCCTTTCCTTCAGAGCAAAGATTCGAACCACGACTGGCGTCATTTTCGTCGGAGTAAGCACAAAAAAATAAGGAGAGGTGCAAGCACCTCTCCTCAAGTTCAAGCAACGCTTCACACCAACTACGGTAGTGCTTCTACGTTGAAGAAGAATTTGAACGATCCAGTTTGTTGAATACCCAGCAGGAACCTGACGTCGAGTGAAGCGCCATTAGCAATCGGTGTCGCCAACGTTACTATTCCCGCGGACATGGATGAATTAAACCCACCACCATTTGGTTGTGATGGAGGCTGTTCCAGCGTAGTCCCCTCAACGGTGACATTGCTGGTGCCGCTTCCGCATGGCGGACGATCAACCGTTACCACAACCGCTGTGGATGTTCGCGGTCTTAAGTCAGCAATGCCTGATGGTGCGGGGAAGGTTGTCAGGTCAACTACTCTAAAGCGCAATCGAGTGACATTTCCTCCCGTGTTATTAACAATAGTGCGGCGGATATCGAGCGTGCCGAAAGTTGAGTTGTTCGCCGGATCGGAAGTGAAATCTCGAACGCGATTCGGTGGGCTTGCCGCAGCTACACAAATATCAAGTAGATTCGCTGCAAAACTTGCGTTTCGCTCAATTGGCGACGAAAGGTTCTCTGGTCCGGGAGCACCAAGACGTTGACCAGCGCCGGCCGAAGTTCCGTTAGTGTCGACGAAGACGAAGTCAGCCGCATTATTGTTCGTGTCTTTAATTAACCCACCGCTTGGGCACGCACCGAAAGTTGTTATGCTTCCGCCCTTCCCACAGTTGTCTCGATAAAACGAATAATCGATCGAGAATGGGGTTAGAGCCGGGTAACCAGTTCCTTCCTTATAAAGGGTGTTGGCTTCACTGGTTGATCCTACGGCATCAATTCGATTTGCCAGGATAAAGTCGACTGCAACACTGGTGTTGAAAATCGCGATTCCTGCATTGTCCGGAATGTCGGTCGTGTAGGTCGCGTCACCAGTGGCAGTTGTACCATTTCCTGCCGGATACGAGGCGAGGCTGTAAGCGGCACTATTGACGCAAAGATAGTGGCCTTTGTTGGGTATGACTGTTCCGTTAGGAATCACGCAACGAGCAACACCGTCGGAGGCAGCTACTGCGTATCCGGTACCTCCGCCAGCAACTGTGTGATCTGCGCCGCTATTGTTGGCAATCTCAATAAATTCATCGGTGGCGCCACTTGGTCCACGAACGCGAAACTCCGAAATTACAAGCGGACCTGGGGAAGGCCCAGACGGCGTGATGCCAGTTGGCGACACATGAACGCCTGGGCTCCTCTCGGCGCTCAATTCATTTCTCGACACCGGAGCGCTTGACTGCACCTCAACAGATTGAACTGTAACCGGCGCGGCCGTGCTCGTTCCGGGATTGAATACGACGTAGGGAACAATTGCGATTGACTTCTTCTTCTTTTTCTTCTTCGGAGTCTTTGTAGTCTCCGCGGTTGATTTTTGATCGGGAGGTTCCTGATAGGTACTGGCAAAAACTGCAACATGCATTATTAAGATGAGAGTTACCAGTACACTAAGAACCACGAAGAGCCGAGCTGATTGGGACATTTGTATTCTCCTTCAGAGTGGGCCCACCAAAACACAGTGGAAAACAAAAGCTAACAAAGTTAATTCGGGACAGTCAACGACAATTTTTGGCACTTTTTCTTGAAATTGGCCTGGACCACAAAGATCCAGAATGCCCAGGGCCCATTAAAATCCTGAGGTCGCTTCACAAAAAACCGGGGTAACGGTTTTGTTACCCCGGTTTTTACCGGCCCACGGGTTAGATCTCTCGCCAACGTGGGCTCTAAGCTTGCACGACTAATCAACCTCGCTGTACTAGCTTCCGCGTTTCGAGGCTCTGCAAAAGTTTTTCTACGCTTGCATGAGCATGCTCTTCGGAAACTTCGTAAATAGATCGCATCTCTGAGACGATATCCTGGACGCTATTGCCTTTCTCAAGTCCACGCCAAACCAGTGAACCGGTTTCGTTCAGTTGGTAATACTGCTTCGTATTTAGGTCGACGAGAATCCCACCCGTCCCTTGAAAATCCGTATACACGACATCTTTGAGTGGAACCAGCCTTGATGAAAACATGAAACTAATTTCCCCTTCTAATTGGTTTGTTTATTTAGACGTTCGTAATAAGGAAGTGCCCATTTCTCAGCCATCCGCGAGAGGTGCTCAGAAGCTGATGCTTTCTTCGATTCGCTGTCAGATTGAAAAACCCTCTGGTTAGAATCTTTAGAGTATAGACGAGATACTTGTCGAATCGCATCAGCTTCATCATTCGTAGGCGTCGCGCCTAAAAACTCTACAGCCTCAACTAAGCTGTCAGGTGTGAGCTGACTGTAATTGATAAACTTGACGTTTTCGGAACGATTTTTTTCCGCCTCTTGCAAAAAGCGGCCAACTGCTCTCGCACAAAACTCTTCGCTGGAAATCTCGTCAACTTCATTAAGGTTAACTCCAGCAACTGCAGCAGCCGCACCCGGATGTATGTGGGTCTGCATCCACTCAGGGCTAGATTGCATGTTTGAAACGATTACCTCAACCGGATCGCGATAAAGAAACACCATAGGAACTCCAGGCCATATTCGACGAATCCGACTCATTTGCAATGAGGTAGTGCAGGCAAACTTAACGAAGTAGAAACGCTCGTCTCGCTTGCGGCGTTGACCCAGGGCCATGATCGCTGCTCTCAAGAACAGCGAATAGAGCATTTCCTTACTGGAATTTTCTGAGTCAGTAAGAAAGCGGGCGGCTATTTTGTCGATTACCTGTGCTTCAGCGATAACTATTGATCCGGTTAACTTTCGGCAAGCATTTGCCAATAATGTCGACCCACACCTCGAGACATGAAAGATGAAGCCCGATGGCGGTACGCTGTCGACGATTTTTTCCAGCTGCAAAAGGGCGTCCAGATCGGTGATGACCTTTTGACGCGTATTAGCTTGGGCTACTGTTTCGGCAAAGAATGGTTCGTCAAACTCCAGGTCCCGCAAATCCATCCATTCGAGCGCAGGTCTGCCGTCATCGATGATGGCATCGACGGGAAGCCAGTTTTGTAGATCCTCAATCTTGACTGCCACGATCTGATATCTGAAATCCTATTTAGCTGAGTACAGGCAACGCTCGTCCACTATGAGCCGTGGAGCTTTCTCGCCAGGGAAGTTTCCCAAATGTGTCCAGGCAAAAGAGGCAGGGTGAGCTGAGATAAGGGTCAGGCTTTGAATCTTCGGTCGACAACTGTGCCAGACGTTGACTCCGTAGCTGAAGTTGATTTGAAGCAGTTTCTTTCAAACGTGCATACGCAGTAGCAAAGTCCTCAGTATTCAAGTTGGCAACTACATCAGATTCATCACTCGCACCTCGATAGCCGGATAGATTGCAGCACAAAGAGAGTCGCCCTCGATAATCGATGTTGCAACTTACTCCAGCAAGCGCAGAACAGGGCGACTTCGACGTATCCAGATTGTGGTAGCCGACGTCAATACCGATTTTCATTTTAAAGATAGCCGCAAGACTGGCTATCTCGAGATCCGCCATTTCACGTTCTTCATAACTAAGAGCCGACTGATCTTCGACTTCACTCGAAGTTGGCATGATATGAGCGAAGTTTAAAGCTGTCGCACCAAGGCGAGCTGAAAACAAAGCAATCTGTTCCAAATTGGCAATCGTATCGCGGCGGATACCAACCTTAATCGCAAATGGAATCTTCGCGGCGAAGCATCGAGAAAACGCCCGCACTAATCTGACAAACGAACCAGTGCCCCGCCACGCATCATGCGCATCTTCAGTTACTCCGTCCAAGCTAAATCCAATGAGACTGATCGAGTCTTGAAATGCCAGCACAGTGGGCCAAAGTTTTTCGAAGTGCCAGCCATTCGTAACAAAACTTATACCCAGGTCATTTGCTTTCGAAACTGCGAGAACTTTTTCGAAGTCGGGATGCAAGGTTGGTTCACCGCCGGTAAAAATAACCGAGGTGAGTCCCATAGCTTCCTTAGCCTGGCTTAAGATTCGTTCGAGTAGCTGCGGAGAAAAAAAGTTGGCTTTCGTGTGATAGAGCGCCTCTTCATCACGCAAACAGTAACTGCAATGCAGGTTGCAGATGTTTGTCAGTTCAAGCGTAATTCTTTTTGGACCAAAGTCGTGGCGTGACATATAGGGTTCAAAGCACAGGCGCCAACTCGGAAGTTGCGTTAAGAATCAATTCTGCTGCTTGCTGTGGCGATTTCAATATATCCCTACCAGCCAGAAGATCAAAAGACGCGGTCGAGTTTGCCAGGGTGCCGAGAATTCGCAAATGCTCAGCGGAAGTGGGTTTGTCGTACGACGCCCATGGACACAACCTGATCAGTCTCGACATAGCAGTCGCCGGGTTCAGTCGGATTAACCGGCTTCGCGTTTCTTTCGTAATACTTGGAAAAATCAGCGTTCCGGCAGTTGCTTGTTGAATCAGGTTCGCCTGGAAGTGATCTTGAGGAGTCACCCTTTTCTTGCCTATAGAATTGGATGTCACTCCAGGTAGGTTCACCGCCGCAATTGTTTCATCTGTTAAGGCAAAGAAACGACGAAAGGCGCTAACCTCGACTTCCTGATTTCTTTCCCGAAGCATCAAGATGTCATCGGACAAATATCCCCAACCGTTTGACGCAAGTTGCGATGTGAGCGTCGACTTACCACTGCCCGATGGGCCAGCGAAGACTATTGCCTTGGAGCTTTTTGGAGCGACTACTCCGGCGCTGTGAAGCTCAAAAACACCACAGCGGCGAAGACCTGGCGACAATGCATGTGAAATAAGTTGGGCAACTTCGCTTGAGTTAACCTCGTAAGGTTGGTTCACCCAAAGATCAACTTCAGCAAGTGTTCCTGGACCAAATGTGATCAATGAGTTGTGAAACTCGATGAAGTAACGCTGATTATCAGTATGACAAATTCCACCGAGAGCGATTGAAAAGGAGGTGCATTCCGGTGGCACGAGATCGGGAACCGTGCCACAGTGTATTCGAAGCGTAAGGTCTGGATTCTCTTTATCTGATTCAGAAATGGGGCTCAGGAACCAACCTGAAAAGAGGGAGAAAACAGCTTTGGCCGACCACTCATCGTAAGCGTCGATAAGAACAGTACGACCGGCAACTGAATACCGCATACTAGTTGCCGGTCGTGGTGCGATCAAAACTCGGTCCTAATGAGATGCCTCGGCAATACCAGTCTAGTTGGTAGCGCCGCTTGAGGCTGCTTGAAAGAAAGTGGTTGCTTCGAGAACATCGACGGGCGTAGAAATCTCGGGCTCAATAAACTCCTTTTTTGCGGTCGTCACTTCAGTGTTTGCAACTGCTTCAGTTAGAGTCGATAAGTTCTCTTGCAACGAAAAACTGTTTTGTTTAGCCAAGGTTAGCCGCCTCCTAGAAAGATTGTGTCATGTTGTGTCTTGACCGTTTTGTACGGCAACTAGAATCTAGAACCACGCTCACGAGTCAAGGTTGAATCACTGGCCCTGTTGGGCGGTTTTGGCAGGATCTGCCAAAACCAAACGCAAAGCCCTTCTCTCCGAATGCTTCAGATCAGCACGAAGAAAGAGCCGAATGTTGGGAGACAGTCTGCGAACTGCATCCTCAACAGAAAGCTTTGAAATTTCCGTATCAACCAGATCTTTTGCGTCATATTGAATATCCACAGGAATTCCAAGTTCCTCGCCGATTTTCAAAAGCACCAGGACCAATGGTTGTTGTTTTGCCTTAACGCTAAGAATGTTGTTTTGAAATTGAACTCGTAGGGGTTGCTCCTCAAGTCGCTTTTTCTCAGTCTCGTTTTGCGGTTCAACTCCGTCCTCAGTATCACCCTCAACTAGTAACGACTGGGTCGTACCGGGCACAACTGCAGTTACTGGTGGCTCTGCAGAATTTGCGTCGTATAAAAAGATTCCCAATGGCTTAGCCGGGTTTCCCGAGCCAGTCTCGATTTCATAATCGATATAGACCGAAGGTGCCATTAGTTGCATCGCTGGCTCAAGGGTTAAATCTGAAAACTCGATTGAAACTACTTCCTTTTGTAGCGTTGACCCGACAAAGACCGGAGTCTTCATCCGCTTTGACATTTCTGCAGCAATCTCAATCAGCTTTACCTTTTCGGCTTTCAAGCTCAAGTTCAGAATCGGTTTGTTTTTAACCGTGAGTTTGAAATCAGGCTTATCGGCGGCGGTCTTTTCAGCTTGTGGCTTCGAATCCGTTTTAACTGTTGAGGGCTTAGCGTCAGTTTCGGGTTTGGGTGTTTCCTGTGCAACGACGGTGAACACAGAGAGAATTATGACAATTGCAATCAGTCCGGCATTCCTATGACGAAAGGGTACGTATGCTCTCAAGCTTGGTATTCCTTGTTATTGCGATGAATTGGGTTTCGGAAGTCGCAGTGCCCTGACCTAATGGCCTGAACCCTGTTGCGGTGAAACTAGCACGTCAAAAAAAGTACGTCAAATTTCACGTTGAGTATGGGGGGTCGATGTCGAAATCAAATACATTTTGGAAAATTTATCTCCCTGTGATCAGGCTGTGGAGCCTAACACCACGGTTGGTTTAGCGTCAATTTGTTTCTCCGATTATAGAACGCGACACAAAACGGTGACATTTCGTAAAACGACTCTGGCCGAAACTTAAAAACTATTGGCGCTAATATTAGTGAGCATCTTCACCAGCTTTAAACAACAAGCGGATCGGTCTCATCAGGTAATAGCCAAAATACAACGGTCTTGGTAACACGAATGCTTCCAGATCACGATCAGTCGGACGCAGCATGTGTCGAAAGTAGCGCGCCCGGGAAGGCCATGATTTGCGAACCCAAAAATTGTATTTGAATATTCTCGAGGTGCTTGCTGGCTGATACTCGGGACCTTCTTTTAGGCGTGTCAAAACAACTTCTGACAATCTATCTATCCGATGGTGGTCAGCCGTTATCTGCTGGTTAATCGAATCAGGCAATTCAACACCGAATAGTTTTGAGCAGAGATGTAGTCCAAGTAGAAACATTCGTTCGGTGTGGGTCGTGCGCGCCCGCTCGAGTAGTTCGGGCCAATCGAGAGAGTGATGTTTTATTATCCAGGCGACATCACACACCCATAGCAGTCCGTCCCAAAGGTGCCTTGATCCGTGGATGCACAGGGAGAAGATCAAATCTTCAGCCGCAAGCGTCTTCATCGTTCGGCCGCCCAGGTCGATCGTTGTTAGCCGCTGCCATAAATCGTCTGCCTGCACAGACGAAGCAAACAAGTGTGAGGCGACCTCCCAATGGAGTTCAACTATCAGCTGACGGTTGTAGCGTCGGAGCTGCAGGTTATGTTGAGTTTTTAAAATGATTTGTTGTTGACCGTCGTTCAGTGGTTTCGACAGCTCGTAACCTTGAGCCAGGAGAAGCTCGATCGCTTTGGGAATATCGTGCTTTCGCACCATTATGTCGAGATCAACGAAGCGGCGAAGAGCAAGATCCTTGTAAGCAAATAATGCAAGGGCTGGTCCTTTATAAGGAATAGCCTCAATCTGTGCGCCATCCAGGAGCTCTATCAAGTTCGACAACTCAGCTGCTAACAAAACATTCCTGGCAGAGTTCTCCTGAAAATACTTTTTAAGACACTCAAGTTCGTTTGCGGGGACGAGGTCGGCTGCTGCATCTTGCAGACGGAGATAGATCAAGGGAATAACTCCATGTCGCCGGCCATACAGAAAGAGATGTTTCCAATTAATCCCTTTAATAAGCGACCGAACTTGTTCGCGCTCTGCCTGATTAAACTGAGGACGGGCACACCAAAGAAGCAACTCGAGTTCAGGCTGATTTATTGCGGGCATGGAGGCTCGGTTAGTTGTTATTCATTAACCTTTAGAACGGCAAGAAATGCCTCTTGCGGAATCTCAACGCGTCCAACCTTTTTCATTCGTTTCTTGCCTTCTTTCTGCTTCTCAAGCAGCTTTCGTTTGCGCGTAATATCGCCGCCATAACATTTGGCAATCACATTTTTGCCAAGAGCCTTAACGGTTTCTCGAGCAATAACTTTGTTCCCAATTGCAGCCTGGATTGGTACTTCAAAAAGTTGCCTCGGAATCAGTTGCTTCATCTTTTCCGCCAGCGCTCGTCCCTTCGGCTGCGAGGTACTGCGATGCAGGATTAATGAAAGCGCGTCGACTGGCTCACCAGCCACCAAAACATCCAGCTTAACGAGATCACTCTCCCAGTAGCCGGCAAGGTTATAGTCAAGCGATGCATAACCCCGCGAGACTGACTTCAAACGATCGTAAAAGTCGAGCACGATCTCGTTGAGCGGAAGCTCATATGTCAGCATCACTCGATTCGCTGTTATATATTCAAACCCTTTTTGAACGCCGCGTTTTTCTTCCAGTAACGGGAGAATACCGCCCAGGTGTTCGTCAGGCGTCAGAATTACCGCTTTGATAACTGGCTCCTCAATCTTTGCGATGCGGCCTGGATCAGGCATCTTCGCAGGCGAATCGATTTCTTCCACAATTCCATCCGTGGTAGTCACAACATAGCGAACGCTCGGCGCTGTTGTGATTAGATCCAGGTTGAACTCGCGTTCCAAACGTTCCTGGACGATTTCCATGTGAAGCAATCCCAGGAATCCGCACCGAAATCCAAAGCCCAACGCCGTCGATGATTCCGGTTCGTAGAAGAACGACGCATCGTTGAGCCGCAACTTATCGAGAGCATCTCGTAGTTCTTCATACTGATTTGTATCGACCGGGTAGAGGCCGGCAAACACCATCGGTTTGATTTCCTGAAAACCAGGGAACGGCGTCTTAGTAGGTCGCGCAGCCTCTGTGATTGTGTCGCCAATTTGAACATCTGCCACTGCCTTGATTGAAGCAGTAAGAAAGCCCACTTCGCCGACTCCGAGTTCGCTTATCGGGGTTGGCCGAGGACGGTTCACGCCCAGGGTCTCAACCTGGTAGTCGCGGCCAGTGTTGAAGAACCGAATTTTCATTCCGGTACGAATTGAACCATCGATCACGCGAAACAAAACTATGACGCCTCGATAAGAGTCGTACCACGAATCAAAAATCAATGCTTTGAGTGGTGCGTTAGATTCGCCCTTAGGTGGTGGCACATCTCGCACAATGGCTTCAAGCACTTCACCGACGCCTTCACCTGTCTTGGCGCTGGTGAAAATCGCATTGTGTGTTTCGAGACCTATGAAGTGCTCGATCTGCTCAATCGCTTTTTCGGGTTCAGCGCCAGGTAGGTCGATCTTGTTGACTACCGGTATCAGTTCCAGGTTGTTTTCAATTGCGAGGTAGGTGTTCGCGAGTGTCTGCGCTTCCACTCCTTGTGAAGCATCAACAATCAGCAAGGCTCCCTCACATGCCGACAATGATCGCGACACTTCATACGAGAAGTCGACGTGTCCCGGGGTATCGATCAAGTTCAATGTATAGGCGATGCCGTCCTGGGCTTTGTAGTCAAGCCTGACGGCGTGGGCCTTGATCGTAATACCACGTTCGCGTTCCAGATCCATGTTGTCGAGAACCTGGTTTTCCATCTCGCGCTCTGAAAGCGCGCCGGTGAGTTCCAACAGACGATCGGCGAGCGTCGACTTGCCGTGGTCGATGTGAGCAATAATTGAGAAATTACGAATGCGAGATGGATCCATGAGTAGCTAATCTTAGAATTCCGAATTCCTTCTATTCGGGGAAGTGCTCATTAACGTAAGCCACAGCCTTCTCTTTAGAGTTTAATGACGCAATGAAATCGGCGTTGCGATAGGCCCACGCTATATGATCGCGAACAAACGACACGTACTCGTCGCCTGGAGTGAAGTCCTCATTCATCAACCCAATTTTTACGGAAACGCGTCGAATTAGTTCTGTATCGCCAGTCATCGTGGCCGCTTGATAAAGCTTATGCTTGTCGTCATCGGACAATGCGGTGGAGGACGATGAACTGTTGCTTGTTCCGCTGTTGCTGTCTGAAGTGCTACTACTATTTGAATTCGCGTTCGAACCTGAGTTTGAGTTTCGATTGCTGCTGACATTGAAATTGTAATTTCTTGTCGAGCGGCTGGGCTTCCACATAACAAAGAGCACGACGCACACAACTCCGACGACAATTAAACCTAAACAGCCCGCACCGCCACATCCGAGAGCAATCTTCGTATTTCTTGTCATTTTTACCTCTTCCAGGTTTGACGCACTTTAGTTGCGAGTTTTCATCCAGGCAATACAACGCTCCAGATGCTGCTTCATGTTTTGCGGATTATCGTGATGCAAATCGCCGTGGCCAGGTAGGACCCACTCAAAATCATAGTTGAGCAATTTCTCCATCGAGCGAATTTGTTCAGGCCACGAATACCAGGCAACGCTGCGAAATGCAGTAAGTGTTTCTCTTACCGGCGACCACGCAAGATGGTCACCAGTGAACAAGAACTTATTTTTATACAGGAAAACTACGTGTCCACGCGTATGGCCGGGAGTTGGTATTGCCAACAAGTCATCGTCGATAAGTACCTCCTCGTCACCTTCAAGAACAGTTTCGATTCCCAATCGAGCCGCTCCGTCTCTTTCATGCATGACTCGAACAGTGTCAAATTTCTCATGAAACTCGTTATGGGCTGCGATGTCATCTTTATGTGTTAACAACATCGTTTCTACGCCACCCATTTCAGTTATCCGCTTCACTAACTGTGAAGCGAACCGCGGTGAGTCGATAAGTACGTTGAAGGCTTCGCGTTTGATCAGATAGCTCCACCCACCAAAACTTTCTTCTGCAGTGAAACCACAGTAGTAGACATCGTCGCTAATCAGTAGCGGGAATGCGTCGATACCAAGGTGAGCATCGTGGCTTTCGTTTGAACCGATGGAACCAGTTGGACACGCCACTAAGGCCATCATTGCTTGTTTGACTTCAGCGTCGTTTTCCGGTTGGTGATGAACGCTGCATTGATCTCCGTGATCTCGGAAAATTGCAGGGGCAAGTTGGCTGCAGGTATCGCAGTCGATGCATGAAGAATCGACAAAGAAATCACCGGGTACGTTCTCCGGTAATCGATGTTGCAGATTCGCCATATTAAAAGGTCTTGGGTCGTTGGTCTTTGGTCTTTGAGTCAGAGAATAAACATTATGAGACCAAAGACCAAAGGCCAAAGACCCAAGACGTCTAAAGGCCAAATTCGTTAATCAAACGATGCAAGTAAGATCTGCTAATCCCTAACTTCTTCGCCGCCGCGACTTTGTTGCCACCTTCTGACTGGAGTGCGTTGACGATCATCCGGCGCTTCAATGCGTCGACCGCGCCTTCAAATGTTGACTCGTCATCAGAGTTTGTTCCCGGCAGCGTACGCAACATTTTTTCCGGAACGAATTCAAGACCGAGTGCTTCGCCGCTACTTAGCACTACCAGCCGCTCCATTAGATTTTCCAGCTCACGGACATTGCCGGGCCAGTCGTAATCGTGGAGTACTTCGATCAACCTGGGCGTTAACTCCGGCACCGCCTTGCCATACCGTCCCGCAGATCGCGCGGCGAAATGTGCTGCTAGAATTGGTATGTCCTCAGAACGCTCACGGAGTGGCGGTATAACTAGGGGCACTACATTCAAACGAAAGAAAAGATCCTGGCGGAATCGTCCGTCTTCTACTTCCTTTTCCAGATCGCGATTGGTAGCCGCGATCAAGCGAATGTCAACGGTTAACGTTTTGTTGCCGCCAACACGTTCAAATGATCGTTCCTGCAAAACTCGCAACAACTTGACCTGGACTGCCGGACTCAAATCACCTATTTCATCAAGCAGCAGCGTGCCGCCGTTAGCTAATTCAAATCGTCCTTTACGAGTTTGGGTTGCAGAGGTAAATGCGCCTTTCTCATGTCCAAACAATTCTGATTCAATTAACGTCTCTGGCAATGCAGCACAGCTGACCGCGACAAATGGACCAGAAGCGCGTGCGCTTTCCTCGTGAATTGCCCGCGCCAACATCTCCTTCCCGGTCCCGTTTTCCCCACTCAACAAAACTGTTGCGCTGGTGGCTGCGACTGAGCGAGCTTGCCGAAGCACCTTCTCGAGCGCGGGACTTGCGCCGAGTAAATGCACGAAACCCGGCGGTCGCGAGAGTTCTGATCGTAGTCGTCGATTCTCAATTTCAAGTACGCGCATTCGCGCAGCTTGACTGACTATGTGCAAAAGCTCCGCCGGGTCGAGTGGTTTTTCAAAGAACCCATAAGCACCATGCCTGACCGCTTCCAGAGCTGCTCGTTTAGAATTGCTGCCGGTGATAACGACGACTTGTAACGGCGGGTCTTGAGCACGTGCTACATCGATGAGTGCCAGGCCTTCATTGATATCATCAACGCTCGGCGGCAAGTGGAGATCGCTTACAACTACTTCAATATCTTCGTCATTAATGAGTGCACAAGCATCTTCTCGGGACGAGGCTTGTAAGACGTGGTAGTCGGTGTTGAGCGCCCAGTACAAACCACTGCGGACAGCATCGTCGTCATCGACGACCAAAACGGTACCCTTCACTTGCGCTCGATCAGTCATAACTTCGAAACGATCTTTACCGACCTGATACTTAGCCGCTCACGGAAATAAAGCTGGGCAGGAACCGCAAGAGGGACTGGCGTAACTCTTCACTTAGAAAGGGTTTGCCATTACCTTTTCTTAGCTACGCGAATCGTGTGAGGCCGATGGTAGCACGACACGAAAAGTCGTACCAACACCCTCTTTCGACTCAACTTCGATGGTGCCGGCACTGGCTTCTATGACTTCCCGGCAGGTGTAGAGACCTAATCCAACGCCGCGCTTTTTTGTGGTTGAAAAAGGACGAAACAGTTGGTTATCAATAAAGTTCTGACTCATTCCCGTCCCGGTGTCAGTAACCGAAAACGTTGCGGCCCCTCGGGGGGTTAATCCCGCCGTAATACAAAGTTTCCCACTTTTGTTTGCCATCGCTTCAAGGCCATTAAGAATTAGATTCTCGACAACCTTTTCGATTCGCTCTGGATCTGTGAAGACGAAAAGATTCGGTGGTAGTTTCATCTCCAGAACGTGTTTCTCACGCAATGGCTCGGCAGTTACCGCGGCGACTCGTTTGATGACGGGAATGAGGTCGACAATCTTTGGACGAGGGTGCTCTCCACTGAGACTCGACAAAGGTCTGGCCAGCCTTGAAACAATGCCTCTGAGTTTGTCAGTTGCCCCAGTTAGCGACCGCAGAGCATCGAGTCGAAACTGCTCGTTATCGAAGTGGCGCTCCATATTTCCGACGATCAACGAAAGAGCTTCGATCGCGTTTTTTAGATCATGCGTGAGCATTGCCGAGAGTCGAACAAACGACTGAAACTGGCGACTCTCTTCTTCGCGTGCTATCTGGGTGCGCAGGCGTTCAGTCATCAAATTGATGTTGTCGGCAATAACTCTCGCGTCGTCGCTCGACCTCAACTCAATACGCCGATCCAACTGGCCCTTTGCAATTTGAGTTAATTCTTCTTCAACGCGCTCGATGCCAGGAGATTTCTTGTGAGCCTGGCGGGCGACCAAAAACGCTCCAGCAAAACTAGCCGCTAGAGCGAAAACTATTCCGGCGAGTCCCCACCGGTGAGCATTTGAGGTAAGCGCTGACTTGTCGTGTCCCACTGCGAGGCCAATGCTCCAAACCGTCAAAGGTGAGTAGGCTGTAATGAAGTCCTGCCCGGCTGCTCCCCGAAATGTTTGTAGGCCCGCGCGGTTACTCGTAAGTGCTTCAGCAATCGGTAAGAACTCTGGTATCGAGCTACTGACCAGATTGCCTTCGAGATCATGTTTGACGTAGTAGACCAAACGTGCCGAAGGATCCAATGCCGCAACGAAAGTACTTCCTCTAGCATCAGGCGTGTGCTGATCCTCGAATACTGCTGCTGCATCAGCGATTGTTTCTTCAAGATTGACGTCAGCCACCAGCGTGCCTGCCGGCGCGCTCGAACCCGATGCGGATACTGGAATCGAATAACGAAGGATCGAACCAACCAGGATTGCTTCCTTGTTGTCTGGAAGCGCAGCTGGCAGAGTTAATGATGAACTGCCGGTATCAACAGAAAAACTGTCAGACCCTTGTTGATTCTGGCGGCGGGCAACTTGAAAGAGTGGTGAACGCTTATCATCAAACACTGCTAAGCGGAAACAGTGGCCACGTCCTTTCAGGACCGATGTAAGTCTAATTAACAGGTCATTTGGCAACGAAGTGCCATTTGGTTCAGTAGTCAAAGCGGCGGGCGTCGATGATTTTCTCGCGGAGAGCAACTGATGAAGCTCGCCGGATAATGCAACCCGCGAAAGTTCAATCCGCTCGGCGCGCAGGCGCGCATCTATTTCCCCTGCGAGGGCGTTGAGTTGGTTCTGAGCGTGTGGGGCTAATGTTGTTTCTATGGATCGCAGTGCGTTCCAGTAGTTAAGGACAGCCAAAAGAAGTAGCGGAAGTAGGAAATATGGAAGGTACGAGACTGAGTGTTTGAAATTCATCGTGTTCGAAGCAATCAAACAGGCTGTCGTCCAAACTCCTCTAACAGCGGCGCTAGTGTTTGAATGATCTTTTCATGAACTACTCCATTGCTCGCCACAAGACCATTCCGATTTTGAACGTCCCGAACATTGTAATTTAAAGGATTACCAAACAAATCGGTCAACGTTCCACCTGCCTCAGTCAAAATTAGTTGCGGGGCGCAAGTATCCCATTGCTTAGTTCGGGGTGAGAGATGAATATAGACATCGCACTGCTGCTCCACCAACAAACCGATCTTTATTCCGACGGATCCTCGCTGAACTTCCTGCTGAAAACCGAAACGGCTAACTACTTTATTCATGCGTGGGCTGCGATGGGAGCGACTCGCGGCAAGTCGCATTTTTGCAATATCACGATTAGTGGATACTGTTACTTTTTGACGTTCAAAGCGCCGACGTTCAATCCACGATCCCCCACCGCTCACTGCGTTGTACAGGACTCCTGAAAGTGGTTGATAAACAACACCAACGACGCAAACTCCTCGTTCAGCCAAGCCGATCTGAACTGCAAAATCGCCGTTACCATCAATGAAGCCGTTTGTACCGTCGAGTGGATCAACCATCCAAACGCGCGACTTGTCGAGCCGGCGATCTGTGTCAATAGACTCTTCCGCCAGAATTCCATCGGCGGGAAATTCACGTGTCAATCCACTTACGATCAGTTCGTTGGCTTCTTTATCTGCCTGCGTTACAGGTTCAAGATCATCAGCAGAAAACTTCTGCTCAACATCCAAAGGTCCTTCATAGTGTTCAAGGATCAGATCTCCAGCCTCCCGCGCCAACGCAATGGCAACGTGAAGCTCGCGCTCGTATTGTTTCATCGACTTCAGTGTTTCGTTTGCTTGCATCTTAAGAACCGGCGAACCTCACTTGGATAT
>JBKPQV010000792.1:0-12566 GCA_046734235.1 Acidobacteriota bacterium | reverse complement strand
GCGATAAAGATGGGCGAGCCGAAGGAGGGGTTTGATCACACAGCCTTCAAGCGTCGCATCATTGATCTGGTGGCTGAGAATCGCGATGCAGTCTTGAGTCGTGCCAACGCTGGCAAAGTCACGTTGGAGATAACGAAGATTTCAGCGGATTGCTGGTTCCGCTTGCCGTCCGAGTTCACGATGGTAGCGAAAGCGTTGATGAACCTGGACCGTGTGGTCTACGCGCTCGATCCTACCTTTGATCCGAACATAGTTATCCGGGAAGAGGCGGATGAGATCCTGCAACGAAATGTTCTACGCAGCCTTTCGCCAAGCAATCTGTTGGCTGGAGCAGTCGACATTAAGGAGTTTGCAGAAACACTTCCGGCGCGAGTAAACCAGATTCTTGATGTAATAGGAAAAAACGATCTAAAGCTCAAAGTGGATGCAATCGACGAGAAGGTAGTGCTCGAAGGACTGCAGAAGGTCGCGAATCGGATTACGTTAGGCTTGGTGTTAGCTGCATTAATCGTCGGCGCGTCAATGTTGATGCGGGTCGAAACGTCCTTCCGTATTTGGGGTTATCCAGGTTTTGCGATGATTTTCTTCCTGCTCGCTGCAGCGGCAGGTCTGGTTCTTGTCTTGAATATTTTGGTCTATGACGTGAAAGCTAAAAAGAAGTAAGCAGTCGGCAGTCGGCACTAAGCAGTAGGCAATAAGTAATCTCAGACTTCAGATCTCAGATCTCAAAAAGCTCTCATGCCTTTAGTAACCCACTTATTCTAAACACGAACGCTGGTCCTGGGAGCGCACGCGTCCCCGCGTGCCCGCTCGCCTAGATGGCTCTCTCTTGGATAAGAAGGATCAGAGGCACCTCGTTAACATCAGAGGTTAGTGTTGGTCGACGGGCTCGCGTCCCCGCGTGCCCCGCTCGCCTAGATGGCTCTCTCTTGGATAAGAAGGATCAGACGCACCTATTTAACATCAGAGGTTCGTGTTGGTCGACGGGCTCGCGGGGACGCGTGCGCTCCCAGGACCAGCGTTCGTGTTTAGAATAAGCGGGTTACTAAAGGCATGAGAGCTTTTCTGAGATCTGAGATCTGAAGTCTGAGATTACTTATTGCCGCCTGCCAACTGCTAACTGCTAACTGCTGACTGCTGCCGCCTGCCTCCTGCGCCTGCTTCCTGCCGACTGTCTACCGCTTCTGCCGTGCCTACCATGAACAAGCCTGTTTAAAACCTCAAGAATTTCTCAAGAGGACTGCAATAAAACATTCCGGTGATGGAACATCGGAGCATCCATCTAGTATCTCGCCCACCAAATCTGGCCGTTTACGGAGCCCAACAAGACCTTGAGAAGGCTGAGATCCTCAGAAAAAATGCAATGCTGAACCTCGAACCCTCAATCGACTCAAATATCACACAATGGAAGATTATCCAGGAAAAGGTAGTCCAGCCGTCGCCTACCACCTGTGTCCCGAGACCTCGACTCCACCGCCTCCTTGAACAAAGTCTTGGTTCTTGCACGTCAACTGTTATTAGCGGAAGGGCTGGGTCGGGCAAAACGACCCTGGCAATAGATTTTGCTGAACATTGTGGTCGAGCTGTCGCCTGGTACAAGGTCGATGCACCGGAGAGCAGGTTAAGCCTTTTCTTTCAGTATCTGATTTCGAGTATTGCGGCACAACGCCCAGGCTTCGGTGATTACGCACTAAATGCTCTGACCAAGATTGAACCCAACGTTAATCAGATTCCCCGCGTGGCTGAACTATTCATCTTCGAACTTGAACTCGTAAGTGGAAATCCACTTCTTGTTGTCATTGAAGATCTTCATTTGGTTTGTGACGCGGATTGGGTGGTGCCATTCTTCCGCAGGCTTCTACCGCTTTTGCCGTCGGACGTTCACGTTCTTATCACCAGCCGCACTATGCTGCCGGCGCCACTTTGGCGCATGCGGTCTAAACAAACGCTTTCTGTAATTGACGAAGAAATACTCTCGTTCACGAGAGACGAAGCGTTTCGTCTGTTCGAACACTACGGTCTGAACCAGGACCAGGCCAACATTGCTCTTGACCATTCCCATGGCAGAGCTGCAGCCATTTCGAGTTTGGCTGCCACTCTTTACTTTGCTGAATCAGAAGCTTTCCGAAGTGAACCACTAACTTCGCGCTTGAACGGTTGATCAGGGGTCGTGTGATTCGTCTTTATGGAAGTCTTCCCGGAAAAATCGACTCTGAATCGGGGTGTCCTGGCAGTCCCGCGCCAGGATGGAATCACGGGATTTCGCTATGCTAATCTGCGATCCTTAGAACGAAAGCCCAGTAGGCATACGGTGATGGCGAGAAAGACCCGTCAGGGTAAATCTCCTAGTGCTTCACATAATGCAGCGACCAAACAAGCCGCTGACATCAGACCAGGCTTTTTCCTTCGCACCAAACTCCTCCTCCCGCGGCCGGCCCCAGAGCTACTTTCACGACCACGTCTTACCAATCGACTACTGAACAATCTGACTAATCCCCTGACGCTGGTCACTGCCAATGCGGGTTCAGGGAAAACTACCCTGGTCGCCGACTTCCTGCGCACAGAGGATCGACAGTTTGTTTGGTACCAGTTGGACCATACCGACACCGACCCCTTTGTCTTTCTTGGTTATTTGACATTTGGTATTCAGCAGATTGTCCAGGGCTTTGGGGACGTGATGTTTGCATACCTCAAAGAAGCCTCGGGAGAACTGGCCCAGAATCCTGAGCGAGCGGTCGACGTTCTGATTAACGAAGTCCTCGAAAGCGTCGAACAGCAACTGATCCTGGTTCTTGATGATTACCATCACCTGGGCCAGGAAACTCCCGTTCATGCTGTGCTCGACAGGCTATTGGCCTACCTCCCTGATGTGCTCCACATCGTAATGATTTCTCGCGAAATGCCGCCGCTCGCTTTAGCACGATTACGTTCACAGTCCCCAGCATCTGTGATTGATCGCTCCGACTTGCTTTTCAACGATGAAGAGACACGGGAGTTATTTAGAAAGGTTTTCGATTTAGAACTGAGCGCGGAACAGTTGGCAGAGTATCGGGAGCGCACGCACGGTTGGATTACGGCTCTGCAACTGGTCAGACAAGTAGCGCAAAAGGCTATCTCAACTCAGGAAGGTAATACGGATCTCGTCGCCGTCCTGCGGCAATCCGAGCGCGACATTTTCGACTACTTTGCAGAAGAGGTATTTGCCGATGAGTCTGAAGAAGTTCAGGAACTACTCCTGAAAATCGCGCTTTTAGACAACATTGAACTGGATGTTTGTGCCGGCCTGTTTAAAGGGATGAACAGTGCGCGCCTTCTTCCGACCCTGGTCAGGCGAAATGTTTTCATCACCGTAGCGAGTGATGGGAAAGGTGAAGAATATCGCTTACACCCGTTGTTCCAGAGCTTTTTGAGAAGGCGGTTGCGCAGTGATATTGGCCGGGCTGGTGTTTCAGCAGAGCATCAGCGACTTGCTGAACACTTTTTGAGTAGAGGCTTATGGGAGCAAGCTGTGCGTCACTTGCTCTCAGCCGAGGACTTTGCGCGAGCTGCGGAAGTCGTGGCTGAAAAGGGAGCCGACTTGATTTCGTCGGGAGCGCTGAACTCCATTGCGGCCATGGCCGATGCCCTTCCTGCAAATGTCATTGAGTTATACCCTCGCGCGCTTGCGCATCGGGCTGAGGTCGACAGACTCCGAGGAGACTATGAGTCAGCAAAGCTTCTCTTTCAACGTGCTTCGGTATTGTTGCAACAGCGCGGTGATAAAGAAGGCGAAGCCGAAACGCAGCACTCTCTGGCGACTCTGGCCCGGCGAGCAGGCGATTATTCGCTTGCATTTACATATTTGGATCGTGCGCTGCAACTGACAACCGATCGGTCAGTCAGCATGAAATGTGCGAATACTCGTGGACTCTGCCTGGTCGCCGTTGGGGATTGGACAGGGGCGGAGTTCGAGTTTCGTGGTGCTTTGCAGTTGGCTCAAGAAGGCAACGACGAGCGATACATCAGGTTGATCACGCATAACCTGGGTCTACCGGCGATGATGCGTGGAGACTTTGGCGAGGCTTTGCGCTGGCTGAGGCGAATGTTGCGTGAAGGAAGTCAGTTACGACTGCCCCAGGAAGCGACAGCTCATTTGAATATGGCCCACTGCTACCTCTACCTGGGTAACCTTACTGACTGCGAAAACAACCTTGATGAAGCACTTGAGCGTTGCCAGTTGTTCAACCTTGTGGCGGCAAGAGCTGATGCATTTGAAACTTATGGGAATCTTTACCGGGAAAAAGGGGAGATAGATAAGGCGAATGAATTCTATCAACGAGCTGCTCGAGCTTATGACGAGGCCGGCGTCAATCTAGCGAGAACAGAATTACTTGAAGAACAAGCGCTCCTGAGTTTGGCAGTCGGTGATGCTCCTTCAGCTCGAGCGCAAATTGAACGATTGATCGAAGCGCGTCCTCTCGAAAAAAATGAAATTGGTTACTACACGGCGTCACTGGCAAAAGCTCGAATCATGATTGCTCAGGGCGACCACCAACTGGTCGCTGACGAGCTGTCGAAGGCCCAACAATATTTTCATAACCACTCGCTTTACTACTACGAAGCACAAGCCTCATTCGCTCGCGCTATTTCAGAACATAAACTTGGTAACGAGCCCGAGATGGTTACGTGTTTGCGCCGCGTCGTCGATCTGGCAGCCAGGTACGACTATGAGTATTGGCTCAGTCGTGAAGTGATGGGGAATCCCCAACTCTTTACGGTTGAAGAAGCAATTGAATTACTACCCTCTGATCTAAGAAAGAAACTTGCAGAGACCGCGACCACGACACCGTCGATTCCCCTCAGCTCGGAGGTCACGCTAAACGCTGATCCTGTCGCTGATCTGACAATTAACATGCTTGGTCCAATAGAGATCTTGCGCGAGTTCTCCAGACCGCTTGCCGCGGATGCGTGGACCACTCGCCGTGCACGTGACATTCTGTGCTTTATCGCTTCACGCCGGCATCGCCGGGCCTCAAAAGACACGATTATCGACACCTTCTGGGGTGAAACGGATTTCGAGGTTGTAGAAAAGAACTTCCACCCAACGGTGTCGCACATCCGAAAAGCGCTCAACAGCAATCAACCGCTAAAGCAAAACTTCATTCTTTATCGAGATGGCGACTATCAGTTGAATCCGGAACTTTCATACAAGATCGACATTGAAGAGTTTGATCGCTTGGTTGAGCAGGGTGAAAACGCTCGCCGCCAGAGACAATTTGGGGAATGTGTTCGACCTTTTGAACAGGCAATCGCTCTTTATAGAGGAGAGTTTGCACAAGGCAGTTACGAACCATGGGTAGATGAGCAGCGGAGCTATTACCGGGAGCAATACCTACATCTTCTGGAGGCGTTGGCTGCCGTAGCTGAGAAGCAATCGGAATGGTCTCGTTCGCTACAGCTAGCGCATTTAATTCTTCGTGAAGATCAATTTCGCGAAGATATGCACTGCATGGTGATGCGGGCTCACGTCAACCTCGGAAATCGTGGGGCAGCCCGGGACCAGTTTGAAGCCATGAAACGACTCCTCGAACGAGAGCTGGG
Organism: Acidobacteriota bacterium; assembly: GCA_046734235.1. GTDB lineage: Bacteria > Acidobacteriota > Blastocatellia > Pyrinomonadales > Pyrinomonadaceae > PSRF01. The sequence continues at coordinate 6,986 of JBKPQV010000792.1, read as the reverse complement.
AGTCGAACCGGGTAGGGAAAGCCGCAAGATCCACCAGGAGTTGCTCGGTCACGAGTAGCTATTTCAGATTTCAGACTGCAGATTTCAGATTGAGCTGCCGATATGGTTCAGCTTTTCGGTCCAATTCGTTGGAAGACACTAGTTTTAACCGACCAGCTGAATCATATCGGCAGCTCAATCTGAAATCTGCAATCTGAAATCTGAGATAACGATCCTTTGCGAAAATCACAAGGGTACCGCAACAAATGCGAAGGTCTGTCAACCTACAATACATCTCGCTTTCGAAGGGCCTGAGTGGTGGCCCAAAAGCGTTTCAAAAGTTGGTTGCACCCCTAGCACGACTGCGCCGATAAACCCGACTGAGGTGATGGTTTGCTAAAGTCCCGCATCTTCAATCAAAACATAACGAATCACTCCAGAAATGCGGTGGCACTATTGCTGATAGTGCTTCTGACAGCAGCACCGGTGTCAGCGGGCATCAACGTTATTGCCTCAAATGGAATCACCGCCACCGGTGCGGACGGCGTCCAATTCACCGGTGTCTCGGGGATAACCGCAACGGGAGCCGATGGAATTCTGACGTATGGACCAAATGGAATCACCGCTACCGGTGCCGACGGAATTACAGCCACCGGTGCTGATGGAATCACTGCAACAGGAGCTGATGGTTTCACTTTTGTCGGATCTAATGGAATTACCGCCACTGGTGCGGACTCACTCTTAATCAATAATGCCGACGGGATCACAGCAACTGGCGCGGATGGCATTACAGCGACCGGGGCAGACGGCACAACTTACCGTGCAGACTCAATTGACATTCGTTTTCCCGACGGGATCACAGCAACCGGCGCCGATGGAATCACCGCAACCGGAGCAGATGGAATCACTGCCACCGGCGCTGACTCGCGACAAATCGCCAACGCTGACGGCATTACCGCCACCGGTGCGGATGGGGTAACAATTTCAGGTGCAGATGGCATAACTGCGACAGGTGCGGACGGTACGGTTTACTCGATTCCAACGGGCAGTCTTACTTTGGTCGGTGCTGATTTATTAGTTGTTGCTAACGCTCATGGTGTCAGTCTCAGTGGTGCAGAATCGATCGTCCAAAAGGGACTTGATGCAACAACTGCATTGCTTAACGCAGGTGCGACACAGGCTGGGTTACGCAGCGTTGATCCCGAGCTAGCAGTTACTTTGAATAGGCTTACGGACGATAGCAATGTCAACGCCGTGATCGTTTATCACCAGCTTCCTACTGATGCTGACATAGCCCAGCTTCAGAGTTTAGGTTTCCTGGGAGGCACTCGATTCCGGGCATTACCGATGGTGGTTGTTACCGGCACCCGAAATCAGATCGAGGCAGTGTCGAGGTTCTCAAGTGTTCGCTCAATTTACGGAAATCGAACGCTGAATCTCAATAGTGAGCCTGAAGTAAGGTCGATAACTGGAGTAGACCGAGCCCGCCAGGACCAGGACATCACGACCGCGAATTCTAATTTACCGGTGACCGGTCGGAATGTAACCGTTGCTGTGCTTGATACTGGAATTGACGCGACACATCCAGATCTTGCCGGTCGAGTAACCAAAAACTTAAAGCTACTAGATACGATTGGTTTGGGAGTTGGCTTTAACTATCCATTAGATTTACCAAGTTTGCCCAACACAGATTTGCTGTACGGCCATGGAAGTTTTGTCGCAGGTGTCATTGCGGGCGATGGTAGGGCAGCGAATGGCAAATACACTGGAGTCGCACCCAACTCGAAGTTGGTTGGCTTGAGTGCTGGCGACCTAACGCTACTCTATGTCTTGTCCGGCTTTGATTATTTGTTAGCTAACGGATCTGACCTGAACGTTCGGGTAGTGAATTGCAGCTTCTCGGCAAATACGGTTTTCGACGTCAATGATCCGGTAAATATCGCCACCAAGCTGCTTACCGATCACGGAGTGAACGTCGTTTTCTCTGCTGGTAATAATGGTCCCGGCCAGCACACGCTCAACCCGTACGCCATTGCTCCCTGGGTAGTCAGCGTGGGAGCTACTGACACGCAAGGACGTCTGGCGAGTTTTTCGTCTCGTGGAGATTTTGCGAGCGGCTTGTTCAGGCCAACCGTGGTAGCACCTGGAGTCAACGTAGTCAGTATTCGAGGTGGGGGCGTCGCCAATGTGACGGGCGCTGAGGGCCTTGCAAACGTCGACCTGCAACGTCTTAGTTTGACCGAATTGCCTTTCTACACTACTGCAAGCGGGACGAGTTTTTCGGCACCACAAGTTGCTGGAACAATAGCGTTGATGCTCGAAGCGAATCCGAGTCTGACTCCAGCGCAGGTTCGAGATATTTTGCAGCGCAGTGCGACGCCGCTGGCTCCGTACTACCAGCATGAAGTAGGAGCCGGCATGCTGAATGCACACGCGGCAGTGCTTCAGGCTGAGTTTCCGAGTCGAAAGATCGGCGCCTGGAGATCGATTCTTGACCGGGGACAGGTGACTTTCGGAAACGATCCAATCCAAACGTTCTCAGGAACGGTAATTCCTGGACAAAGCTACGAAACCACATTCCAGATTCCCGCCGACGCCGTATCCACTTCGGTGCAGATAGGTTGGGGGCCGCTTTGGAGTCTTAATGATCTCAGTTTGTCAGTCTATGATTCGTCGGGTGCTCTCCGTGGGCAATCAAACGCTCTAAACCTGCCGGGGCTAACAGGAAAAACCGAGCGCGTTGTACTCAATTTACCGTCAGCTGGCACGTGGCGAGTAAAAGTGCGCAACTCACTGGGACTCGGCACTGCGCAACCATTTTCTGGCGTACTACAAGTAAATCGGGTCAGCTATTGCGTTTTGGATACGAGTTCTATGACTAGTTATTTGCGCAGTGACGTGAATCAGGCTTTGCGTTCGTTTGCTATGTTACCCATCGGCATAAAGTTTCGGCCCGAGTTCGGTGTGACTAGAGCGGATCTTGCATCCGCATTAGTGATTGGAGCCCGGTTGCCGCAGTACGTTCCTTCGGCGCCAACTTACCAGGATGTTCGAGACAGCGTGTCAATGTCGGTGGTTGAAAGCGCCCAGGCGTCACCAGGTGGAAGTTTGTTTACGGATGTAACTGCGGGGGGCAGATTTCGTCCGTCTGACAGCGTCACTCGTTTGGTAGCTGCTGTGGCACTCGTACGTGCTGCGGGTTTGCGTCAGGAGGCTGAGTCGAAGGCTGGGATACCGCTCTTGTTAGCAGATGGGATGACAATTCCGGCGGAGCTAAGAGGATACGTCTCGGTAGCATTATCAAAAGGGTTTATTCAAGCTGACAACCTGTTTCGTCCTCAGAATACATTTTCAAGAGCCGAATTGGCCCATGCGGTGGCGGTCATTCAAAGCCGCCAGTAGGCTTTAACGATTGCTGAATTCTGATTGCTGATTTGGTCTTAGGTCTCTGGTCAGCCGCCATTAGTCCAAGACGAAAGGCCCAAGACCTAAGACCAAATCAGCAATCAACCTCAAGATTCAGGAATTACCTAAAATCAGGTTTTTCAACAGCTCCACTTCGTCCTCGGTAAGGAACAAAAACGCAATTCCGAAGCCAATACCTGGTTGATACGAGGTGACTTCACCTTTAAGCGGCAACCACGTGCCCGAGGGTAGTAGAATGTCGAGGCTAATAACCTGTTTCAACTCAACCCTGCCAGCGGAATCAACAAAGCAACCTCCCAGGCTAATGTCCTCCAAGCGTGCCTCATGCCAGCCTGTCATGCCGTCCCATCTAACAGGTAGACGCAGTTGAAAACGTTCATCTTTTCTTCGATTTTCTCTCATGCATGTTACAGAGACTACCTATTCAAGTTGGCCGTAAAACACTTTCGTATCATAGTCGAAAACAACTTCGCCGGAACTCTGATGTTTCTCGAAAATTGATTTTAAGCCATGAATCATCGGTTGAAAATCTGGATGGTCCGACTCCGGAGTGTAAGACGAAGAAAGGACACGGCCTAGTAAACCGTCGAAATCAAAGACCTGCTTGTTTGGAAAGACTTTTAATTGCACTTCACACTGGTCAAAAAACTGTGTAATCAAATGTTCAGCTTTATCGTGCCTTACCTTTTGATAGTCGGTGCCATATCTCAATAGCAACGCTTCATAGTCTTCCAGAAAAGGAGTTGACTGAAGTTTTCTATCGTTCCAGATCAACGCGACCCAGCCTCTCGGTTTTAGTATTCGCTGTGCTTCTGTTCTTGCGCGTACTGGATCAAACCAGTGAAAAGCTTGACCCGCGGTAATCAAGTCGATGCTTGTTTCACGAAGAGACGTATCTTCTGCAGTTCCGTCAATACTTTTGAATGTCTCGTAACTGGACAAGAGTTTTTCAGCGGCGGCTCGCATTCCCCCGTTTGGTTCAACTCCGTAAACCTTATTGCCGTTTTCCAGCAAAATCTCTGTGAGTTTACCGGTGCCTGAGCCTATGTCCGCCACCACGGACTGCGGAGTTAGGCCACACGCTTCCTGCAGAAAGCCAATGATTTCAGTTGGGTAGCCGGGTCGATACTTAATGTAATTTTCGACTCTGCTTGAAAAGCGCTCTATGGACTTCGACACGCCTGAATAACCTCGGAAACATTGTAACGGCTTTCCGTAGATTACGCGGATTTCAATGAAGTTCTCGAATCATCTAATCCATTCATGCAGAAATCGGCGTCATTTGCGGATGAATTTCTTGCCGCCTTAGTCTTTGGGAAATATCGTCGTTGGCTGAGGAGGCTCGACAGGAGCGTACTTGACGAATAGGCGATGTGCCAAAAGGAGTCCCACGATGAAAGCAAAAGTCAGGGGCAGTCGAGTGTCTGATTTGACGAGCATGAAGAAGTGAACAACTCCCGCTATTGCAGAAACATAAACCACCCGGTGCAGGCGTTGCCAGTTTCGACCGCCGATGCGCTTTACCATTTTGGCTGTGGAAGTGATCGCCAAGGGCACCATCAAAATGAACGCAGTCATGCCCACAAGAATGAAAGGTCGTTGCGCGATGTCCTCCACTGTGCTGCGCAAATTGAAGAGTCGATCGAACCATACGTACGTCGTGAGATGTAGAAAGCCGTAGAAAAAGGCGAACAGTCCAAGCATCCGCCGAAACTTCACTATCACATTGCTCCCAAAGATCTTTCGCAGCGGCGTGATGGCTACAGTTAGAGTGAGAAAAACTAACGTGAGCATCCCGGTGGTGCGAATCGCAAATTCCTGAGGGTTCGCACCCACATTGTGGTGATAGACGTCCCAAAGTAACAGCACCAATGGCACCAGTGCGTTTACGAAGATGACGACCCTTGTGAACCGAATATTGGACATCTCTTCTAAAAGTTTTTCACCAAATCCATTCCTGTATACAAACTTCCTACCTGATCAGCGTAACCATTAAGAAGCAAAGTCTTACGCTTCCCGTACTCCCCAATTCTTTGCTCGGTCGCCTGGCTCCAACGTGGGTGTGGGACGTTTGGATTAACGTTTGAATAGAAACCATACTCATCGGGGGCCTGGATGTTCCACGTTGTTGGTGGTTCGCTATCTACCAGCGAAATCTTGACGACCGACTTAATACTTTTGAATCCGTATTTCCAGGGAACCACCAGCCTGATTGGCGCTCCGTCCTGCGGCGGCAGTATCTCTCCGTAAAGTCCAGTAGCCATGATCGTTAAAGGATGCATTGCCTCGTCCAAACGCAAGCCCTCAACGTAAGGCCAATCGAGAATCCCGGTATTTTGATTGGGCATCCGCTTCGGATCTAGCAAAGTCTGAAAGGCGACATAGCGCGCTTTCGCGGTCGGTTCCACCTTCTCCAACAGCTTGCTTAACGGAAAACCGATCCATGGAATTACCATCGACCAGCCTTCAACACAACGAAACCGGTAAATCCGTTCTTCGAGCTGAAACTTAAGTAACTCATCGAGATCAAACACGCGAGGTTTGTTTACGAGACCTTCAACAGAAACCGCCCACGGTCGCGTTACAAAGCCACTCGCGGCAGAAGCGACGCCACTCTTTGACGTATCGAACTCGTAGAAGTTGTTGTAGTTGGTAATGCTGTTAAGAGGGGTTAGCTTCTCATCAACTACGTAGCCTGACTTGGTACCCTCTTGTTTAGAGGTAGCGACCACTTCCGTGAGTTTTTCGCCTTGAGGTGTTTCAACCGGGCGTGGATTCAATCTGCGATAGAGGAGTGTGCTGGCAGTGGCGGTGCCCGCCATTACAGCAGCCTGAACGAACAATCTGCGATTCAGATATGTTTCTTTATCTGTGATTTCACTCGATTTGATCTTTTCCGCCATTTCCGCCCTCTGAAACCCCTTACTTTAGAGTCTATCCATTTGTCGTCGGGTTCGCTCAAAACTTACGACAGATACCCCGGCTTTGGATTGACTTGGGCGTTAACCCCTTGAGTAACACCATTCAAAATAATAGTATCCCGCGGACTTTTAAGTCGCCCCATGAAGGACGATTTGCGTGGAACAACCAGCACACTCGCCTCAGTCACCACGAGAAACTGACCAAGCCGACAAGATTTCAACTCGTAGCCGTCTCCTTCGGTGGGGGATTGTACTCATCGTCGCGATTGGCATTCTCCTACTGCCGGTACCTGAGGGAATCACGAAACAGTCGTGGCGTCTGCTCGCCATTTTTGCCGCCACAATCATGGGATCGATTGTCCAGCCTTTACCTGGAAGTGCAATGGTTTTCCTTGGGGTCACTGCTTTATCGCTATTTAAGGTGATGACTATAGAAGAATCGTTGACTGGATATGCTGACCCAGTCGTTTGGCTTGTGCTGGCCGCGTTCTTCATTTCACGCGGCATGATAAAGACCGGTCTGGGGCGCCGAATCGCTTTCCTATTCATTCGAGCGATTGGCCGGCACTCATTGGGACTTGGATATGCGCTGATTTCAACCGAGGCTCTACTTGGCGCAGTCATTCCTTCAACAGGTGCGCGTTCCGGAGGCATCATTTT
>JBKPQV010000791.1:0-3684 GCA_046734235.1 Acidobacteriota bacterium | reverse complement strand
AGAAGCTGGGAGGGTTTGCCGTAAACTATTGCCGACGAAAAAAACAATTCGCCGTGAAATTTAGCACAAGCTGACTAGGCCGTACAGGCCTTTACCGTACATTAATTTCCCCTTTGTACGTTTCCACCAGGGTTCCGCTCGCAAAGCCTCGCTGCACCCTGGGCTTTACTCTTAGGCCGCTCCGCGGCACGAGCGAGAAAAATGATGAATGTCAAATGACCAATGATAAATAAGTCTTTTCATCCCTCAGGTTAGAGTCCGCTCCCAGTCGCCTTGACACCCTCCAACCGGGGCCGTTATTCTCTCCGTTTCCGTTCGCAGCGCGGAACTTCACCTAGGGTTATATGTTTGAGTCGCTTTCGGACAAATTAAAGCGGACGCTGAAGAATCTACGCGGCGAAGGGGTTCTGACCAAAGAACACGTTGATGCCGCGCTCCGAGAGATCCGGCTCGCCCTACTAGAGGCGGACGTTAACTATAAGGTCGCCAAAGACTTTATAGCCTCGGTCAAGGAAAAAGCTGAGGGTCAACAGGTTTGGCAGGAACTCAAGCCTTCCGAACAAGTTGTCAAGATAGTTTTCGACGAATTGGTCGAGTTGTTGGGCGGACAATCGTCGCGTCTGGTTTTTACCCGGCAGGTTCCTAACACCGTGATGGTGGTTGGACTTCAAGGGTCAGGTAAAACTACCTCAACCGGCAAGATCGCACGTTGGCTGGCCACCAACCAGGATCGAAAGCCGTTACTCTTGTCTGTCGACGTTTATCGTCCCGCCGCAAGAGAACAGTTAAAAGTTATTGCCAGGGCAACTGGCCAACAGATCTTTGAATATCCGGAAACTAACGATCCCTTGACGCTGGTGCGCGAAGCACACAAGCACGCACAGCAAACCGGATTCGACACGCTCATGATCGATACCGCAGGTCGACTGCATATCGACGATGAGTTAATGGAAGAGCTCGTTACTATCAAGAACGAAACTCATCCCGTTGAAATCCTGTTTGTCGCTGACGCAATGACGGGTCAGGACGCTGTTCGTTCGGCCGAAGAATTTCACCGTCGAGTCGGTATCACTGGAGTAATCCTGACGAAGATGGATGGTGATGCACGAGGTGGTGCGGCGCTGTCGATCAAACAGGTTATTGGACAACCAGTAAAGTTCGTCGGTGTTGGTGAACGCTACGATGCGCTTGAACCCTTTTACCCTGATCGCGTTGCTCAACGCATCCTGGGAATGGGTGATGTGTTATCGCTGATCGAAGAAGTTCAGGCAAAAGTCGATCAGTCGGAAGCTGAAGAGCAACTCAAGAAGCTTCAGAAGAACGAGTTCACGTTAGACGATTTTCGTTCTCAGTTGCGCCAGGTCAAGAAGCTCGGTTCTTTCTCAAAGATCATGAAAATGCTCCCGGATCAACTTCTGGGTGGATTCGGAATGCCTCAGCTTGACGAAGAGCAGTCGAAGCAGATGGAGCAGGAGCTCAAGCGGACCGAGGCAATTATCGACTCGATGACTTGGGAAGAGCGGAATGATCATCGCATCCTGAATGCTAATCGCCGGCGACGCATTGCTCGAGGTTCGGGAACCTCCGTCGCGAGCGTGAACCAGCTAATCAAGCAATACGTCGACATGCGTCAGATGATGCGCCAGCTTTCGAGCGCGGGCCTTTTTGGAGGCAGCGGCTTGAAAGGCAAGATGATGAGAAAGATGACTGGATTGCCGGATATGGGTGGTTTCGGCGGAGATTTGGATGGTGAGCTGCCTGCTTTGCCCGGCGGTCCACCGAGGAAAAAGCAGCAGAAGAAAAAGAAGAAGAAGCGACGAAGATAACTGCCATAAATCGATGGCGTAGTTTTGAAGGAGGAATAATTTGTTAGCTATCAAGTTGATGCGCACAGGCGCAAAAAAGAGACCCTCTTACAGAGTGGTTGTTAAAGAGAAGCAATCAAAACGCGACGGTGCGTATCTCGAGAATCTCGGCACTTACAACCCGACCAGGAATCCGGCTGAAATCAAGTTGAACCTGGAGCGAGTTAACTACTGGATCGTGAAAGGTGCCCAGCCTACCGAAACGGTCAACCGTTTGATCAAAGCATCTGCCAAGGCCGAAAGCGCTGCGGCCGCTTCAGCCGAAGTCTAGTCGTGTTCGATATGCTTTAGCTTGTCGACTTTGTGAATTATGCGAGACGCCATCGAGACGATCGTTAAGGCGCTGGTGGACGATAGCGAACAGGTTGATGTTCGTGAAGTCGAGCAACGTAACGGTATAACGTTAATCGAGATTCGCGTAGGTCCAAACGACGTAGGAAAGATCATCGGCAAACAAGGTAAGACAATTCGCGCGTTAAGATCGCTGGCGCGAATCGCGGGGGGCAAAAAGAATCGGCGTTATCTTTTGGAAATCGTCGAATGAGGGCTTTGCAAAGCGACAGTGAGAATTCGCTGGTAAGTGTCGCGAGAGCGGTCAGGGCAAGGGGTTTGAAAGGCGAGGTAGTCGCCGAACTATTGACAGATTTTCCGGAGCGCTTCGAGTCAATCGAACAGCTGGTTGCGATTGCGCCAAATGGTGAGCAACGCCAGGTTGATCTCGAGGACTTCTGGCTTCAAAACGGAAGAATCGTTTTGAAGTTCGCCGGTTGCGATACCGTCGAGTCAGCCGGCGAATTTACCGGTTACGAGTTCTGTATCGATGAGACTGAACTGGTACCGCTTGAAGACGACGAGTATTACGACTTCGAGCTCGAGGGATGCGCAGTTCGTGATCGTGAGGGAAACCTCGTTGGTAGTGTTCGAAGTATTTTGAAAACAGGTGGAACAGAGATCCTGGTGATTGCTGCACCTGATGATAAGGAAGTTTTGGTTCCGCTGGCCGAGTCAATCGTTGTCGAGATTGATACTGCTGGCAAGTCGATTGTGATCGACCCTCCGGAAGGGTTGTTAGATCTTTGATCTGCGAATGAAAATGATGCGTATCGATATCATCACGATCTTTCCCGAGTTCTTCCGTGATGTGCTCGAGTACGGCATCGTTCGCCGCGCACAAGTTGCGGGCCTGGTCCAAATTGCAGCACATGATTTGCGACAGTGGACCAGCGACAAGCACCATGTGGTAGACGATCGACCGTTTGGTGGAGGCGACGGCATGGTGTTGAAACCGGAGCCGATCTTTGCCGGGGTCGAAGCTTTGACTGGCGCGACCAAACGCGAAGACCTTGCTGCGAATCAGCGTGTGGTTTTGCTTTCACCTCAAGGAAAGGTTCTTTCTCAATCGCTCGCTCAGGAACTAACGGAAACGACGACAGAATTAGTTTTGTTGTGTGGTCGTTACGAAGGTGTCGACGAGCGCGTGGTAGATGCCCTGGTCACCGACGAGATTTCTATTGGTGATTACGTTTTGTCGGGTGGCGAACCGGCGGCACTGGTGGTGGTTGATGCGTTGGTGCGACTGTTACCGGGTGCGCTCGGTAGTGAGACCTCGGCAGTCTTTGAATCGTTTTCAGAAGCACTGCTTGATTGTCCGCACTACACGCGGCCTCCTGAGTTTCGCGGCATGAAAGTGCCGGAAGTTTTGTTAAGCGGCAATCATAAAGAGATTGAACGCTGGAGAAGAGACGCCGCTTTGGCGAAGACGCGCCGAAACCGGCCGGATTTATTGAAATAGATTTTTTTATTAGTGAGCGCGAGCGTT